>NZ_BMJQ01000020.1 GCF_014643535.1 Aliidongia dinghuensis
CGCGAAGCGTCCTGGACGCGGCGAGCACGGCGCTATCATGGCCCATTCGGGAGACCTTCCGCCGGTTCGTCACGCGGGGTCACAGCCCCTCGCTTCTCTCTTGATCATTGGTGGGGAGTCCCCCCCGCCGGCGGTACAAGCCATCAGGCGTCGGGGGGTTCGAATCGGACATAGAACGGCGGCTCGCCGCGTGATCTTTTCCCGTCGTATAATTGATCCACGTCAACGAGCCTCGGGCCCGAGCTGCGAGTATTGCACCGAGGCGGGCCGTAGCCGCCCCAGGCAAGGTGCATGGCGATGAACGCAATCAACCCGAATTTCGGTTGCGCAACCGGCGGCCTGTCGGTCGAGCACGCGCTCAAACGCGTCCTGGCGCTCGTCGCTCGTCGGCTACCGGTCGAGGAGGTCCCGATCGACGCATGCGCAGGACGGGTCATCGCGGCCGGATTCCGGGCAGTATGCGACCTGCCTCGCTTCGATCAGTCGGCCATGGACGGCTATGCCATCCGATCGGCGGACATGGCGGCGGCAAGCGAGACCGCCGTGATCGGGCGGACGGTCGCCGGTGCGATGCCCGGGTGGCTGGTCTATCAAACGGCGCACCGCATCTTCACGGGTGCGCCACTGCCGCTCGGGGCTGATGCCGTGATCGCGCAGGAAAATGTCGAGCGGATTGGCGCCGCATTGCGCTTGGCGGCGGTCCCGTTGCCCGGCACGAACGTCCGCCGGCGCGGCGAAGACGTAGAGGCCGGGCGGCGGCTGATCCCGGCTGGGACGCGCCTAGATTGGCGACATGTCGGAATGCTGGCGGCGCAGGGGGCGCGCTCGGTCGCAGTACGTCGACGGCCGCGTGTGACGCTTCTCTCAAGCGGCCGAGAGCTTCGTGAGCCGGGACAGACGCTCAGCCCCGGACAAATCTACGATTGCAACCTGCCGATGCTCGCGGCTTTGCTCGCGAACGACGCGGTCGAGTTGCGCACGATGCCGATCGTCGACGATACGGCGGAAACAATGCAGGCCGCCCTGCTCGACGGCGCCGCCAACGCCGATCTCGTATTGACGACCGCAGGCATTTCCGTGGGCGACGAGGATCATGTTCGCCAGGCACTGCAGGAGCTCGGCGGCGCGCTCGCGGTATTCAAGGTCGCCATGAAGCCCGGCAAGCCGCTCGCGGCCGGCCGGCTCGGCCAGGCGATCTTCCTCGGCCTGCCAGGCAATCCGCTGGCGGCGCTTGCCGGGGCGATCACGTTCGTCCGGCCGTTGCTCGCAAAGATGTCCGGGGCGACGCCTCAGCAGCCGCTGGTAGCACACGCGGCCTTCAGCCTCGACCGCAAGGCCGGCCGGAGCGAGTTTCTGCTCGCGCGCCTCCGGCAGCGCGGTGCGTCGCTTTGGGCCGAACGCGTCGGCCCGGACGGGTCGGGCCGGCTCCGGCCGCTGCTGGACGCCGACGGCTTCTGCTGCCTGCCCGAAGATCAGGCGACGGTGCGCGAAGCCGAGCCGATCCGCTTCATCCCGTTCCTTTGAGCGACGGGCTCGCCCGCACCGGCATCGATGAGGGGGCTCGCAGGTTTCAGCCGAGCCTGGTCAATGCCATGGCCCCCCAAGTTGCCCCCATCGCCAGGACGAGACCCGGGATGATGCGCACGGCAAAGCCTCGCGACCCGGCGCCGATGGCCATCGCGGCCTTGGAGACCGTGTTCGTCGTCATGGCCATGAGGATCGGCACCAGCGCGTCGTCGGGCGACAGTCGATCAGAAGCCACCAGAGAAGCGACGGAGATCGCGGCGGAATGGGTGTCGACGAAGCCTGCCAATGCGGCGCCGACGATGATTCCCGTCTCTCCCAAGAATTCCTTCATGGCGGCGGCGACGATGAGCATGACGGCCATGGTCGCCGCAAGCGCCAACGCGCCTTTGAGGCTGATGGCGCGCTTGGGCTCCAGGTCCAGGCCGTTGTCGGCCTTGAGGGCGCGACCGGTGAACACCAACCCATAAATCGCGGCGACGCCGCCGCCGGCGACCAGAGTTGGCACCATCGCGCCGAACGTCGCTCGATTCGTCGCTAACAAGACCAGCGCCATCTGCACGTAGGTTGCCACCGTGGACAAAGCGGCGCCGGCGACCGCGCCCGCCATGACGGTGGGCACCTGCGAAGCCCTGGAGCCCATGGAGCCGATCGTGGCCGTGCTGGACACGAAGCCGGAAGCGAGGCCGGAGAGCGGCAATCCCAAACGTGAACCGAGTGCCCGTCCCGCGATGTGGCCGCCTGCGCCTATGGCGAGCACCAGGATGACGAGCAGCCAGATGCTATGCGGATTGAGTGCCTGCCAGGGCCCCATGTAACGATCTGGAAGCTGCGGCCAGATGACGAGGGAGGCGATGGCGAGGACCAGGCCGTCGGTCACCTCGGCATTGGTCAGCACGCCCGTTACGAAGCGATGGACAGGTTCCTTCGCCGCGAGCACGACCGCAAAGACCACGCCCAGCGCGGCGGCGGTCGCCAGTTCCGACATGGCGAGCGCTCCCAGCAGCGGGGTGCCCAGCAAGGCAATCTCGGTCGTGATACCGGGGTCGCCGTCGCGGGTGTGGATATAGGACACTGTTGCGAGCAGCGTCACGGCGCCGGTGACGATGGCCAAAAACCAAACGCCGCCGAGATGGGTTGCAACCGCACCGACAAGCGCCGCGAGAGCGAACGTTCGGATGCCGGCGGGGTTGCGGGTCGGCCCCTCTCCCTTGCTTCGTTCGCGCTCCAGGCCGATCAGCAATCCAAGCGCCAGAGCGGCAGCGAAGTTAAGCCAAGGCGACGCCATTTATCGCATCCTTGCTGGGCGCTCTTGAGCGACGGCCCTTATGAGCGACGGCCACCAGGGCTTCCACCGGGGCCTATCGCCGCGACGGCTCGCCCGCACCGGCGTCGATGAGGGGGTCGGGCCGGCTGGTTGCGGCGAGCAAGGCCGGATCGTGGATGACGATCGTCTGGGCCTCAACCGTGATGCCCGACCGCTGCAGGGCCGCCAGCGCGCGGGAAAAGCTTTCCCTGGTGATGCCAAGCTCGGACGCGATGAGATGCTTCTCATACGGCAGCACCGCGCGGTTCGGCGTCCCCTGCTTCGCCGCCAGGGCGAGCAGATAGCAGCCGACCCGCTCGGTCGCGGATCTGAGCTTGAGGTTCTTGATCTGCCGCACCATGCGCCGGAACTGGCCGGCGAGGCTGCCGATGGCGGCTTGGGCGAGAGCCGGGTCCCGGCCGACCGCTGCGCGAAACGCCGGGGCATGGATCAGCAGGAACCGCGACGGCTCCGGCACGCGCGCCTGCATGAGGTAAGGCAGATCGGCCAGGACTGCCGCCGGAATGACGAGATCCGGTGGCTCGACCACCTCGATCAGTACCTCGCGGCCCTCGCTCGATCGACCGGACAGCTGGACCGAGCCCGAGATCACGACATGCTGAAAATTCGGGACCTCCCCCTGCTCGAACAGCACCGTGCCGGCGGACACGCCGTGCAGCACCGCGTTCTGGAGCAGCGCGTTCCGGCTCACGGGGGAGAGGTTGCGCAGCAAAGGGACGCTGCCCGCCATGTCCTGGATGGTGAGGTCACCCAACATGCCGCTCCCTATCGATCATGCCTTCTTCGGAGACCATAGATGCGTGATCTCAATCACGCTTGGCATTGACCCAGATCAAAGATCGCCGCCGCCGTCACCCCTAGGCTCCCGTCCGAACACCGCCTGCGCCTTTCCGCCGGCGAGGCCTTCATCGGATGTCGAGCATGCAGCAAACCCTCGATCCGCGCGCCAATCGAACCCTCGGCGTCAGCACACTCGCCTTCACCTTGTGCTTTGCGGTCTGGTCGATCTTCTCGATCATCGGCCTCGGCATCAAACAACAGCTGGCGCTCGACGACACCGAGTTCGGCCTGCTGGTCGGCACGCCGATCCTCAGCGGATCGCTGATCCGTCTGGCACTCGGCGTCTGGGCCGACCGGATCGGCGGCCGGATCGTGTTCACGCTGGTCATGCTGGCCGGGGCGGCCGCAACCTTCCTCCTGTCGTTCGCCCAGACCTACCCGATGATGCTGCTGGCCGCCCTCGGCGTCGGCATTGCCGGCGGCTCCTTCGCAGTCGGCATCACCTATGTGTCGCGCTGGTACCCGAAGGAGCGCCAGGGCACGGCGCTCGGCATCTTCGGCACGGGCAACGTGGGCGCTGCGGTCACGAAGCTGCTGGCGCCCATGGTCATGATCGCATTCGGCTGGACCATGGTCGCCCAGGTCTGGGCGGCAGTGCTGGCCGTGATGGCGATCGTTTTCTGGTTCACCACCACCGAGGACCCGGTCGAGCGCGCGCGCCAGGCAAGCCGCGCCAGGCCGCTGACCTTGGCCCAGCAGCTGGCGCCGCTCGCCGACGCCCGGGTCTGGCGCTTCTCGCTCTACTATTTCTTCGTGTTCGGCGGCTTCGTGGCGCTGGCGCTCTGGCTGCCGCATTTCTACACGGACGCCTACCACCTGAACGTCGCGACGGCCGGCATGCTGGGTGCTGCCTATTCGATCCCCGGCAGCCTGTTCCGGATCTACGGCGGCGTGCTGTCGGACAAGGTCGGCGCGCGGCGCGTCATGTACTGGTCGTTCGGCGCCGCGATCGCCTGCACCTTCGTGCTCTCCTATCCCGCGACCGACTATGTCGTGCACGGCATGCACGGCGACCTGCGCTTCAGCTTCGGCCTCGGGCTCGTCCCCTTCACCGTGATCGCCTTCGTGCTGGGTTTCTTCATGGCGATCGGCAAGGCGGCGGTCTACCGGCACATCCCGGTCTATTACCCGGACCATGTCGGCCCGGTCGGCGGTGCCGTCGGCATGATCGGCGGCCTGGGCGGCTTCGTGCTGCCGATCGCCTTCGGCCTGATGAACGACCTGACCGGGCTCTGGACCAGCTGCTTCATGCTGCTGTTCCTGATCGCGGCGGTGAACCTGCTCTGGATGCACGCCGCCATCCTGCGCATGGAGCGCAGCACGACCGCGAGCGATCGCCGGTTCCTGCCGGAGCTGCAGCCCCAGGGCGGGATGCTGACGGGGGCCCTGCTGACCGAATGGGCGCCCGAGGACGCGACATTCTGGGCCAAGACCGGCCGCGGTACTGCGAACCGCAACCTGTGGATCTCGATCCCGGCGCTGCTCCTGGCGTTCGCCGTTTGGATGGTCTGGTCGGTCGTGGTCGTGAACCTGCCGGCGATCGGCTTCAAGTTCTCGGCCGATGAGCTGTTCTGGCTGGCGGCGCTGCCGGGCCTGTCGGGTGCCGTGCTGCGCGGCTTCTACGCCTTCATGGTGCCGATCTTCGGCGGCCGCACCTGGACGACTTTCTCGACCGCCTCGCTGCTGGTCCCGGCGATCGGCATCGGCCTTGCGGTCCAGCATCCCGAGACGCCCTACAACGTGTTCCTGATCCTGGCGCTGCTCTGCGGGCTCGGCGGCGGCAATTTCGCCTCGTCCATGGCGAACATCAGCTTCTTCTTCCCGAAGTCGGGCAAGGGCCAGGCGCTGGCGCTCAACGCCGGCCTCGGCAACCTCGGCGTCTCGGTCGTGCAGTTCCTGGTGCCGATCGTGATCACCATGGGCGTATTCGGCGCGCTCGGCGGCGCGTCCGAGACCGCGGTCGCGGCCGGCTCGACGAAGCAGCTCTGGCTGCAGAATGCCGGCTTCGTCTGGGTGCCGCTGATCCTGGCCGCGACCGTCGCCGCCTGGTTCGGCATGAACGACATCGCGTCCGCCAAGGCGTCCTTCGCCGACCAGGCCGTCATCTTCAAGCGCAAGCACACCTGGCTCCTGTGCTGGCTCTATACCGGGACCTTCGGCTCCTTCATCGGCTATTCCGCGGGCTTCCCGCTCTTAACCAAGCTGCTGTTTCCAGCGGTGAACCCGGTCGCCTTCGCCTTTCTGGGCCCGCTCGTCGGCGCCGCCAGCCGCTCGCTCACCGGCTGGATGGCCGATCGCTGGGGTGGTGCCCGCGTCACGATCTGGGCCTTTCTTGCCATGACGGCGGCGGTCGGCGGCGTGCTGTTCTTCATCGGCATCAAGGACGAGCCGAACGCCTTCTGGGGCTTCCTCGGCATGTTCCTGCTGCTGTTCGCGGCGAGCGGCGTCGGCAACGCGTCGACCTTCCAGATGATGCCGGCGATCTTCAGCTCGGTCCTGCTGCGCCGGGCCGCGGGCAAGGGTGCGGAGGCGGTCGAGGCCGCGGAGCGCGAGGCCGCCAAGGAGGGCGCCGCCGTGCTGGGCTTCACCTCCGCCGTCGCCGCCATCGGCGCCTTCTTCATCCCGAAGAGCTTCGGCAGCTCGATCGCCGCGACCGGTGGCCCCGCCGCCGCCCTCATCGGCTTCGTCGCCTTCTACGGCAGCTGCCTGGCGCTGACCTGGTGGTTCTACGCCCGCCGCGGCGCCGAGGTGCCGTTGCCCGGCACCGCCGCCCCCAAGTCGCCTGCCGTTCCCACCGCTTCACCCGCCGACAGGATTGCGCCATGAGCCATTTTCTCGATCGCCTGACCTTCTTCCGCAAGACCGTCGGCACCTTCTCGGGCGGCCACGGCGTCGTCACCAACGAGGATCGCCGGTGGGAGGACGGCTATCGCCAGCGCTGGCAGCACGACAAGATCGTCCGCTCGACCCATGGCGTGAACTGCACCGGGTCGTGCAGCTGGAAGATCTACGTCAAGGGCGGCATCGTCACCTGGGAAACGCAGCAGACCGACTATCCGCGCACCCGGCCCGACCTGCCGAACCACGAGCCGCGCGGCTGCGCCCGCGGCGCCAGCTATTCCTGGTATCTCTACAGCGCCAACCGGGTGAAGCATCCGCTGATCCGCCGCAAGCTGCTCGAACTGTGGCGGGCCGAGCGGGCGACCAAGGCTCCGGTCGAGGCCTGGGCTGCGATCGTCGAGGATCCGGCGAAGGCCCGCGCCTACAAGTCGATCCGCGGCCTCGGCGGCTTCGTCCGGGCGAAGTGGGACGAGGTCGAGGAGATCATCGCCGCGGCCAACGTCTATACGGCGAAGCAGTACGGCCCCGACCGGATCGCGGGATTCTCGCCGATCCCGGCCATGTCGATGGTGTCGTACGCCGCCGGCAGCCGCTACCTGTCGCTGATCGGCGGCGTGTGCATGAGCTTCTACGACTGGTACTGCGACCTGCCGCCGTCGAGCCCGCAGACCTGGGGCGAGCAGACCGACGTGCCGGAGAGCGCCGACTGGTACAACTCGACCTATCTGCTGCTCTGGGGCTCGAACGTGCCGCAGACGCGCACGCCCGACGCCCATTTCTATACCGAGGTCCGCTACAAGGGCGCCAAGTCGGTCGTCATCACGCCCGACTACAGCGAGGCGGCCAAGTTCGCCGACCTGTGGCTCCATCCGAAGCAGGGCACCGACGCTGCACTCGCCATGGCGATGGGCCATGTCATCCTGAAGGAGTTCCATCTCGCCGGCCGTAGCGCCTATTTCGAGGATTATTGCCGGCGGCTGACCGACCTGCCGATGCTGGTCGTGCTGGAGCAGCGCGGCGAGGCCTATGTGCCTGGCCGCTTCTTGCGCGCCTCGGACATCGACGGCGCGCTGGATCAGGCGAACAACCCCGCCTGGAAGACGCTCGGCTTCGACCGCAATGACGGATCCCTCGTCGTGCCGAACGGCTCGATCGGCTTTCGCTGGGGCGAGAGCGGCAAGTGGAACGTCGAGGAGAAGGATGCGCGGAGCGGCGAAGCGGCCGAGCTGCAGCTGACGCTCGCCGAGACGGCCGACGAGACCGTGCCGGTCGCCTTCCCCTATTTCGGCGGCCGGGCGCCCGCGACCTTCCATGCGACCGACCATGCCGACATCATCGAGCGCCGGTTGCCGGCGCGCCGCGTGGCGACGGCCCAAGGCGAGGTGCTGGTCGCGACCGTGTTCGACCTCTTGTGCGCCAACTACGGCATCGACCGCGGCTTCGGCGGCGGCAATGTCGCCGCCGGCTATGACGATGACGTGCCCTACACGCCGGCCTGGGCCGAGGCCGTGACCGGCGTGCCGCGCGCGCAGATCATCGCAGTCGCGCGCGAGTTCGCGGAGAACGCGGACAAGACGCGCGGCAAGTCCATGGTCATCCTCGGCGCCGGCCTCAACCACT
Source organism: Aliidongia dinghuensis (assembly GCF_014643535.1). Lineage (NCBI taxonomy): Bacteria > Pseudomonadati > Pseudomonadota > Alphaproteobacteria > Rhodospirillales > Dongiaceae > Aliidongia > Aliidongia dinghuensis. The sequence goes on from NZ_BMJQ01000020.1 coordinate 8,153, forward strand.
GGTACCACATGGACATGATCTACCGGGGGATCATCAATCTCCTGGTGATGTGCGGCTGCATCGGCCAGTCGGGCGGCGGCTGGTCGCACTATGTCGGCCAGGAGAAGCTCAGGCCGCAGACCGGCTGGACCGCGCTCGCCTTCGCGCTCGACTGGAACCGCCCGCCGCGGCAGGTGAACTCGACCTCGTTCTTCTATGCCCACAGTTCGCAATGGCGCTACGAGAAGCTAGACGTCGCCGAGATCCTGTCGCCGCTGGCCGATGCCAAGGACCTGCCCCAGAGCCTCATCGACTACAACGTCAAGGCCGAGCGGATGGGCTGGCTGCCGTCGGCGCCACAGCTCTCGACCAACCCGCTGCGCGTCGCAGCCCTGGCCGAGGCAGCGGGCCAGCCGGTGCCAGAGTTCGTCGCCGACCGCCTGAAATCGGGGGCGCTCCGCTTCGCATCGGAGGATCCGGACGCGCCGGAGAACCATCCGCGCAACCTGTTCGTCTGGCGCTCCAACCTGCTCGGCGCCTCGGGCAAGGGCCATGAATATTTCCTGAAGTATCTGCTCGGCACCGATCACGGCGTGCTGGGCAAGGATCTGGGCGAGGAAGGCGGCCGGAGGCCCGAGGAGGTCGCCTGGCACGAGGCCGCGCCAACCGGCAAGCTCGACCTGCTGGTGACGCTCGACTTCCGCATGTCGACCACCTGCGTCTATTCCGACATCGTGCTGCCGACCGCGACCTGGTACGAGAAGCACGACCTCAACACCTCGGACATGCACCCGTTCATCCACCCGCTGTCGGCCGCGGTCGACCCGGCGTGGGAGGCGCGGACTGACTGGGAGATCTACAAGGGCATCGCCCGCAAATTCTCCGAGGTCGCTGAAGGCCATCTAGGCCTCGAGCAGGATGTTGTGCTGACGCCGATCCTGCACGACACGCCGGGCGAGCTCGCCCAGCCGTTCGGCGTCGCCGACTGGAAACGCGGCGAATGCCCGGCCATCCCCGGCCAGACCATGCCGTCGGTCGCCGTGGTCGCCCGCGACTACCCCGAGACCTATGCCAAGTTCACCGCGCTAGGCCCGCTCATGGAGCGGGTCGGCAACGGCGGCAAGGGCATCAGCTGGAAGACCGAGCACGAGGTCGATCTCCTGAAGCGGCTGAACGGCACGGTCGAGACGGCCGGCGCCGCCCAGGGCTGCGCCCGGATCGAGAGCGACATCGACGCGGCCGAAGTGATCCTGAGCCTTGCCCCTGAGACGAACGGCGAGGTCGCGGTCAAGGCGTGGGAGGCGCTCAGCCAAATCACCGGCCGGGAGCACGCGCACCTGGCGCTGCCGCGCGAGGACGACAAGATCCGCTTCCGCGACGTGCAGGCCCAGCCGCGCAAGATCATCTCGTCACCGACCTGGAGCGGGCTCGAGAGCGAGCACGTCAGCTACAACGCCTGCTACACGAACGTCCACGAACTGATCCCCTGGCGGACGCTGACCGGGCGCCAGCAGTTCTATCAGGACCATCCGTGGATGCTGGCGTTCGGCGAGGGCCTGGCCGTCTATCGCCCGCCGATCGACACCAAGACTGTCGGTCCGATCCGGGCCAAGGTCGACGACGGCCGCAAGTCGGTCACCCTCAACTTCATCACACCGCACCAGAAGTGGGGCATCCACAGCACCTATACCGACAACCTGCTCATGCTGACCTTGTCGCGCGGCGGGCCGATCGTCTGGATCAGCGAGGCGGACGCCAAGGCAGCCGGAATCGTCGACAACGACTGGATCGAGGCGTTCAACGCCAACGGCGCGCTCGTGGCGCGTGCGGTGGTGAGCCAGCGCGTGCCCGCCGGCATGTGCATGATGTACCACGCCCAGGAGAAGATCGTGAACGTGCCGGGCAGCGAGATCACCGGCAAGCGCGGCGGCATCCATAACTCGGTCACCCGCGTCTGCCCGAAGCCGACCCACATGATCGGCGGCTATGCCCAGCTCTCCTACGGCTTCAACTACTACGGCACGGTCGGCGCCAACCGCGACGAGTTCGTGGTCATCCGCAAGATGGACAAGATCGACTGGCTCGACGGCCCACGCGCGGCCACTCCAATGGCGGCCGAGTAAGGAGACGCACCATGAAAATCCGTGCCCAGATCGCGATGGTCCTGAACCTGGACAAGTGCATCGGCTGCCATACCTGCTCGGTCACCTGCAAGAACGTCTGGACCAGCCGCGACGGCGTCGAATACGCCTGGTTCAACAATGTCGAGACCAAGCCCGGCATCGGCTATCCCAAGGAGTGGGAAAACCAGAAGAAATGGAACGGCGGCTGGGTGCGCGACGCGAAGGGCCGGCTCCGGCCGCGCCTTGGCGGCAAGTTCCGGGTGCTGGCCAAGATCTTCATGAATCCGGACCTGCCAGAGATCGACGACTATTACGAGCCGTTCACCTACGACTATGCCCATCTGCAGACCGCGGGCCTGAGCCAGGCGGCGCCGACGGCACGGCCGCGCTCGGTCATCACCGGCCAGCAGATGGAAAAGATCGAGTGGGGCCCGAACTGGGAGGAGATCCTGGGCGGCGAGTTCTCGAAGCGCAGCAAGGATCAGAACTTCGAGGCCGTCGAAAAGGAGATCTACGGCCAGTTCGAGAACACCTTCATGATGTACCTGCCGCGGCTCTGCGAGCATTGCCTCAACCCGGCCTGCGTCGCAGCCTGCCCCTCGGGCTCGATCTATAAGCGCGAGGAGGACGGCATCGTTCTCATCGACCAGGACAAGTGCCGCGGCTGGCGCATGTGCGTCAGCGCCTGCCCGTACAAGAAGATCTATTACAACTGGGAGAGCGGGAAGGCTGAGAAGTGCATCTTCTGCTATCCGCGCATCGAGGCGGGCCAGCCGACGGTCTGCTCCGAGACCTGTGTCGGCCGCATCCGCTACCTGGGCGTCATGCTCTATGACGCCGACCGGATCGAGGCTGCGGCAAGCACCCCCAAGGAGACCGACCTCTACCAGGCGCAGCTCGACATCTTCCTCGACCCGCACGACCCGCAGGTGATCGCCCAGGCACGCGCCGACGGCGTACCGGAGGCCTGGCTCGCGGCGGCGCGGCAATCGCCGGTCTACAAGATGGCGATCGACTGGAAGATCGCCTTCCCGCTCCACCCGGAATACCGCACGTTGCCGATGGTCTGGTACGTGCCGCCGCTCTCGCCGATCCAGGCCCAGGCGGAGGCCGGCACGCTCGGCACCAACGGCGTCATTCCCGATGTCAGCAAGCTCCGCATCCCGCTGCGCTATCTCGCCAACCTCTTGACCGCAGGCAACGAGTGGCCGGTCAAGCGGGCGCTTGAACGGCTGCTCGCCATGCGCGCCTTCATGCGCGCCCGCCATGTCGACGGCGTCGAGGCGACCCAGGTGCTGGACCAGGTCGGGCTCGACCGCGCGCTGGTCGAGGACATGTACAAGATCCTGGCGATCGCGAACTACGAGGACCGCTTCGTCATCCCGACGACCCATCGCGAATATGCCGAGAACGCCTTCGACCTCAAGAGCTCGTGCGGCTTCAGCTTCGGCAACGGCTGCTCGAGCGGCACGACCGAGTTCGGCCTGTTCGGCAAGCCGAAGCACGAGCACGGCGTGAAGCAGACGGTGGAGATGCCGTGATGCTGACCTTCAAGGTGCTCTCGGCGTTGCTCGCCTATCCAGAACCCGCGCTCGTGACCGAGGCGGACCGCCTGATTGCCGTTCTGGAACAGGAAGCCCTGCTGCCGCCCGAGCATCGGCAGGCGATCGCCCGGTTCATCGACGGTCTCGCCGGCATGGCTCCGCTCGACGCCGAGGAGCGCTATGTCGCGCTGTTCGACCGGAACCGCTCGCTGTCGCTGCATCTCTACGAGCATGTCCATGGCGAGTCCCGCGACCGCGGCCAGGCCATGGTCCAGCTGGCCGAGCTCTATCGGCTGCACGGCGTCGAGATCGACGCGCGCGAGCTGCCCGATTATCTGCCGCTGTTCCTCGAGTTCCTGTCGATGCTGCCCTTGCCCGCAGCGTCGTCGCTGCTGAGCGAGGCTGTCCATGTCGTGGCGGCACTCACGAAGCGGCTGACGGAGCGCAGCAGCCCCTATGCGGCGGTGACGGCGGCAGTCGCGGCACTCGCCGCCAGGCCTGCCGAGCGCGCGGCGGTCGCCGACGTGCTGGAGATGCTGAAGCCCGAGGCCGACAGCCTCGAGTCGCTCGACCGGCAGTGGGAGGAAGAGGCAGTGCGCTTCAGCGCCGCCGGCGGGCCTGACCGGGCGGCCGTGGCGGCGAGCTGTGGGAGGTAAGGCGATGGCGGCGTTTCTCAATCAGGCCCTGTTCGGCCTCTATCCCTATGTCGCACTGACCGTGTTCCTGGTCGGCAGCGTCGTGCGCTTCGACCGGGAGCAGTACACGTGGCGTTCGGGCTCGAGCCAGCTCTTGCGCCGCAAGCTGCTGTTCGTCGGCAGCAACTGCTTCCACATCGGCGTGCTCGCCATCCTCGGCGGCCACTTCGTCGGCCTGCTGACGCCGCACGAGCTCTATCTCGCGATGGGGCTCTCGGTCGAGGCGAAGCAGCTGATGGCGATGATCGTCGGCGGCGTGTTCGGCGCGCTCTGCTTCCTCGGACTGACCTTGCTGGTCTACCGGCGCCTCGCCGATCCGCGCATCCGGGCGACGAGCAGCCGGATGGATATCGCGATCCTGCTGCTGCTCTATGCGCAATTGACGCTCGGCCTCAGCTCGATCTTCGTGTCCGCCCATCACCTGGACGGCTCGGAGATGCTGAAGCTCGCCGACTGGGCCCAGCACATCGTGACGTTCCAGGCCGGTGCTGCGGATTTCGTGGCCGACGTCCACCCGATCTTCAAGCTGCACATCGTGCTCGGCATGACGATCTTCCTGCTCTTCCCGTTCTCGCGACTGGTCCATATCTGGTCGGCGCCGCTCGGCTACGTCACCCGCCCCTACCAGCTCGTCCGCCGCCGCGGCGGCGCTGCCGCACGGAGGTCGTGATGGAGACTGTCGTCGTCAACGGGATCGAGATCCCGGCCCGCTCGATCGCGAGCGAAATGCAGTTCCATCCGGCGCCAAGCCAGGCGCACGCCTGGACCGCCGCGGCGACGGCGCTCGTCGTCCGCGAGCTCCTGCTGCAGGAAGCCCGTCGCCTCGGTGTCGAGGCCGAACCGGACGCTCCGAACGAGGAGGAGGCGCTGATCGCGGCACTACTCGCGCGGGAGGTCACGACGCCGGAGCCGGACGAGACAGCCTGCCGGCGCTACTGGACGGCCAATCCCGCGAAGTTCCGCGCCCCGGACGTCTATGAGGCGGCCCATATCCTGTTCCCCGCCGCATCGGACGACGAGGCGGCCCGTCTCGAGGCGAAGAAGGCTGCGGCGGAGACGCTGGCACTGCTGCTGAGAGACCCGTCGCGCTTCGCCGCGCTGGCGCGCGAGCGCTCGGCCTGTCCCTCCGGCGCTGCGGGCGGCCTGCTCGGACAGCAGAGCCGCGGCGACCTGGTGCCCGAACTCGAGACCTTCATCCTCGAGCTTCGCGAAGACCAGATCTGCCCGGTACCCGTGGCGACCCGCTACGGCTACCACATCCTCAGGCTCGACCGGCTCGCCCGCGGCACCACCGTGCCGTTCGAGGCGGCGCACGGGCGGATCGAGCGGGAGCTCGCCGGCCGGTCCTGGCAGCGCGCCGTCAGCCAATACATCCGCATCCTGGCCGGCCGGTCGCAGATCGACGGATTGGCGCTCGACGGCGCCCAGACGCCGCTCGTGCAATAGGAGGTTCCCCATGAAGGTCTTCGGCATCATCGGCGGCTGTCGCGGCAAGGCGGGGCTGGTGCAAGGTCTCGTCCGGCATCTGACGGCGAAGGGGCTGACCGTCTCCACGATCAAGCGTGTCGGCGACGACCTCGATCTCGACCGGCCGGGCAAGGATACCTATTGCCAGCGCGAGGCCGGGGCGCGGCAGATCATCGTCGCCAACAGCTTCCGCTGGGCGCTCATGCATGAGCGGACCGACCTGTTCGACGAGCCGGAGGTCGAGCCGCTCGTCGCCCGGCTCGACCCGGTCGACCTGGTCCTGGTCGAAGGCTTCCGCCTGGCGCCCTATCCGAAAATCGAAGTCGTCATGGCGGGCTCGGATCGCCGGCGTCAGCAACTCGATGATCCGACGGTGATCGCGCTCGCCAGCGACTTGCCGCTCGAGCTGCCGAGCGACTGCTTCGACCTTGGCGACATCACCGGGATCGCGCGCTTCATCGAGCGGCATGCCGCCCGGTTCCGCGCCGCGGTGCCGGCATGAGTGCCACCGCCGGTCACGCGGCGGCCGACCGCCGGCCCGTCGTCTGGGCGCAAGGCTTCCGCCCGTTCTTTCTCGCCACGGCGTTCTGGGCCGTCTTCGCCCTTGCGGTCTGGATCGGCATGCTCGAGACGGGGACGGCCCTGCCGAGCCGGTTCGATCCGCTCTCCTGGCACATCCATGAGATGCTGTTCGGCTTCGTGATGGCGGGGGTCGGCGGCTTCCTGCTGACCGCGATTGCCAACTGGACCCATCGGCCGCCGGTCCACGGCCTGGCCTTGGCGCTGCTCGCCCTCGCCTGGCTCATCGGCCGCATCGCCTGCATGGTGTCGAGCCTGCTTCCGTCATGGCAGGCGGTGGCGCTCGACCTCGCCTTTCCCGCGGCCCTGTTGGCGACGGCCGCGCACGAGATCGTGGCAGGCCGGAACTGGCGCAACCTGCCGATGCTCCTGTCGGTCGCCGTCCTGGGCGTCGCCAACCTGCTGATGCATCTCGAGGCGACCGGGGCCGCCGTGCCTGCCGGGATCGGCTGGCGCCTCGGCATCGCCGCGATGGTCGTGCTGGTCTCCGTCATCGCCGGCCGGATCGTGCCGACCTTCACGCGCAATTGGCTGACAAAGCGCGGCGCCACCGTCCTGCCGCCCGAGCGCGGGCTGATCGATCGCTCTGCATTGGGCACGCTGCACGCCGGCCTCATCGGCTGGGCGCTATGGCCCGCGTTTGCGCCGATCGGCGCGCTGCTGCTCGGTGCCGCCGCGCTGAACGCGTGGCGGCTCGCACGCTGGCGCGGCCTTGCGACCCGCGCGGAGCCGTTGCTGCTCATTCTGCACGTCGGCTACGGCTGGATGGTTGCCGGCACCGCCTTGCTCGGCTGCTCGATACTCGCCGATACCGTGCCCGAAACGGCGGCGCTCCACACGCTGACGACCGGCGCCTTCGGCACGATGATCCTCGCGGTCATGACCCGCGCCACGCTCGGCCACACCGGCCGCGCTCTGACGGCCAGCCGCTGGACCGTCGGCATCTATGCCGCCGTCACGCTCGCAGCGCTCTCGCGCATCGCGGCCGCGCTCGGCTGGGGACCGGACCGGGTCGTCCTCGACCTGTCGGCGACCCTGTGGGGGATTGCGTTCTGCCTGTTCCTCGCGTGCTACGGGCCGATGCTGGTTTCCGCCAAGCGGGGAGCTTAGCGTCTGGTCCTGGCATGTGCCGAAGCGGCGCGTGCCCGGCGCTTGATCTGCCTCAAAGCAATGCGAAGGCGGATGGCGTTAGCCTTATTCCGCCCATCGAAGCAGGGAGATCCGTCATGACGATGTTCGAAGACCGCGAACGGGCGGCGGAGAAAGAGTTCGTCCAGCAGCGGGAGCTGCCGTTCAAGATCATCGCGCGGCGCAACAGGCTGCTCGGCCTCTGGGCGGCCGGGCAGTTGGGCCTGACCGGCGAAGCCGCGGCCGCTTATGCCGCGGGCTTGGTCGATGCGGAAGTGACGGCCCCCGGCGACGACGCCATCATCCAAAAGGTCTCGAGCGATCTCAAGGCCCTGGGCGATCCGGCGGTGGCCGAAGTCGCGACGCGCCTTCGGCAATATGCCGCTGAGGCGACCAAGGAGCTGGGTGGCGAGACTGCCTCCTAATACCAAGCCCGCTCAGCGCATGCGCGATTCGAGCCGGATCCGCTCGCCATCGACCGAGAATTCGCCGCAGCCGTGGTGATGGAAGATCCTGGTCTCCGCCACCGCCGGATCGGTCCAGGCCTTGACGACCTCGAGCACGAACAGGTTGAAGCGTTCGGCGAGCGTGGCGTCGACGACGCGGCATTCCAGATTGGCGAAACATTGCGGCAGCAGCGGCGGCGCCACGCGTTCGGCCGCCTGGGTCTCGAGCCCGAACGTCGCGATCTTGTCGACGTCGCGACCGGAGCAATTGCCGATTTGGACCACGAGTGGGGCGAGTTCGACGCCGGGGACGGCGATGACGCATTCGGCCGTCTCGCGCAGGGCCGCGAAACTATGGTCGCCCCAGGTGACGACGCAGGCGAGCCGCGGCGGCTCGAACTCGACCATCATGTGCCAGGAGAGCGTCATGACGTTCGCCCGGCCTTCCATGGCGGTCGTCAGCAGCACGACAGGACCCGGCTCAATCAGCCGGTAAACCTTCGACAGCGAAAGCGGCTTCATCGTCATGATCGCGGCCCCAGCAAGATGTTCGGGGAAAAGTCTCCGGCGCAACGGGGCGGACGGCCATGACCTAGATCAACGGCCGAACGAGGCCGTCGGCTCAGGTCTCGACCGGGCGCTGCGGAAAGGCCAGCTCGTGCCGGGAGCGCCATTCCGGCTTGACGTAGTTGACGATCAGCGTGCGGCGCACGCCCGTGATCGGCCGCGGGGCAAAGCCGTGCCAGGTATCGGTGGCCGGAACGAAGATGAGGCCGCTGTTGGGCACCGCATCGGCACGCGCCGCAAGCGTGCCGTCGGGCCACAAGAGATCGGTGCCCCAGGCACGCGCCTCGGGCCCGGTCGAGAGATAGACGAGATGCGTGAAGAGCTTGGCGCCGATGTCGGTATGCGGCTCGAGCCAGAAGCCTTGCGTGTCGAGGCAGAGCTCGACGCGCAGGAAGCTGCCGGCGAGATCGATCCCGCCGAGCGTCTCGAGCCGCCGCACCACCCGGGCATCCTGGTAGGCCGCAACCAGCGCCGCGCAGACCGGGTGCCGGGCCTGGGCTTCCGCACCGAAGAACAGGCGGCTGCTGTTGTGGGTCTCGCGCCGGCCGGCCGTATCGGCGATCCGCGGCGGCGCGAACGGCAGCGCACGGAGAGCCCGGCAGGTGGCGTCGGGCAGGACGTCACGAAGCAACCAGTGGCGAAAAGGCATCTCTTCCCGGCACGCTCTGTCCGCCATCTGCAACAGATACGTTCGCAGCGATCCCTCATTGAGGGTCGGGACGGACGCGTCGGACGGGATTGTTGCAGGAAAGTCAGGCATTCGCCCCTCGGGAAGAACCGTGCATGCGCGGTCCTAGCGAACGGCGGACGGCCTCGTCCTTGACGCAGATCAACGACGGAGAGCTTCAGGGATAAAGCCGCTCCTGCGGCCAGCCCCGGCCGCCTGGCGAAATCGCGGTTGACGCTTGACCCACGTCAAGGCGGCGGTCCGGGAAGCGCCGAAAATGACGGCCACTTCAGCCCTTATGCGCCTGGGAGTGGCCATTCCATGAGCTTCAAGACCATCCTCGTCCCGCTGTCGGGCGGCCCCGAAGACTGGCGTTGCCTCGATGCCGCCTATCGGGTGGCAAAGGATCACGGCGCCCATGTGACGGCACTGTTCGTCGAGGTCGACCCGGAAGAGGCCATGGCCGCCATGGCGGCAACCGGCTTCTATTTCTCGCAGAGCTATCTCGAGACACTCGAGCAGGCGAACGAGGCCCGCCGCGAGGGTCCGCGCCGGATTTTTGACAGTTGGCGCGCGGCGCACGAGATGGGGGCCGCCGACGCCATGTCCAGCCCCGGCGACGTCACCGCCGAGCTCGTGATCTCGTCGGGCGCGACTGCACGCCGGGACCGGGCGCTGGTCGCGGATCTGGTGGTATGCCCGATTGCACCAAACAACGCGCTCGATGACGCGCCGGCGATCGCCGACGCGCTGTTCGATGCCGGACGGCCCGTGCTGGCAGTGCCGACCGACACGGCACTCGCCGACATGGCAGGCGCGCCGGTCGCCATTGCCTGGGACGGCAGCCGCGAGGCGGCCCGGGCGCTTGCTCTGTCGCTGCCCATTCTGCGCCGTGCCCGCGAACTCGTCCTGCTGCATGTCGGCGCCGACAGCAAGGATCTGCCGATGGTAGAGGTCGAGGCGTTCCTGGCGCGCCATCTCCTGGACGCCCGCAGCGTCCTGCTGCCGACCGACCGGGACACGGCCGAGACCCTGCTCGATGCCGCGGGGAAGATCGGAGCGAGCCTGCTTGTCATGGGCGCCTATTCCCATTCCCGCGCACGCGAGTTCGTGTTCGGCGGTGTCACCCGCCACATGCTGAGCCACGCCGGCATCCCGCTGTTCCTGTCGCACTGATCCTGTTGGTAGTTCCGAAGAAATCGATGTCGATTTGACATGCGTCAAAGCCCGGAAACTCACCCGGCGGTTTTGTATCGACATCGTTTTCCACGAACGATCGAAAAGGCCTTGGCGATGTCGGTCCATTCCATTCTGGTTCCATTGCTGCCGCGCGAAGAGCCGGCGGCCCCGCCGAAGGCCGCGGCTCAGCTTGCCTGCCGGTTCGCCGCGCACCTGGATGGGTTGTTCATCCGGTCGGATCCCGCCTCGGATGCCGGCGTCGGCGGCGCCACCCGGCATCTGCCGCACACGGGCAGCCTGCCGGTGCTCATGGCCCATTGAGCGGCCGTATCCCCTTTCTTCCATCGGAGCCTGATCATGAAGTTCCTCTCGCTCGCCGCGGGCGGCCTCCTGCTGCTCGGCCTCTCCCAGTATGCGCTCGCCGAGGATGCGCTCGCCGAGGATGCAGGCGGCAAGACGGCCGGCAGCGTCATGGTGCGCGTGCGCGCGATCGGTGTGCTGCCCGACACCACGAGCTCGATCTCGCCGATCGGCGGCCAGGTCGACGCCTCGAACACGGTAGATCCGGAAGTCGACGGCACCTATTTCTTCACGGACAATATCGCGGCCGAGCTGATCGCGGCGACGACGCGCCACCGCATCACCGCGCATGGCACGGCAGCGGGCGACATCGATGTCGGCCAGGTCCGGCTGCTGCCGCCGACCCTGACGCTGCAGTACCACTTCATGCCCCACGAGACGATCAGCCCTTATGCGGGCGCCGGCGTCAACTACACCTGGTTCTTTGATCCGACGCCATCGCACGTGGTGGTGCAGCACGTAAGCTACGAGAATAATTTCGGCGCGGCGCTGCAGGCCGGCATCGACTACAACATCGCCGGCCGCTGGTACGCCAATCTGGACGTGAAGCACCTGTTCCTCAGCACGACCGCCCGGATCAACGGCGGGGCGGTGCGCGCCGCCGTCAATCTCGATCCGACCATCGTCGGCGCCGGCATCGGCTATCGGTTCTGATGCCGCCGATGCTGATGCCAGGGCTTTCGATCGTGCCATTTGATGCAGGCCCCATTTGATGCAGGTCCCATTTGATACAGGTCAAGGCGCCACCGGCGCGAAGCCGCTTCGATAGGACGAATAGGGCCCGGCCCGATTAGGGCCACCCGCCCCCTCGGAGATCCCAACCATGCCCCGCACCATGACCGCGGCCGTCGTCCACACACTGGGCATGCCGCTCGAAATCCGCGAAGTGCCGATCCCCGAGGTCGGGCCCGGCCAGATCCTGGTCCGCATTGCCGCGAGCGGCGTCTGTCACACCGACCTGCACGCCGCCGACGGTGACTGGCCGGTCAAGCCCAAGCCACCGTTCATCCCCGGCCACGAAGGGGTCGGCCACGTAGCTGCAGTCGGCAGCGGCGTGCGGTCGGTCAAGGAAGGCGACCGCGTCGGCGTGCCCTGGCTCTACACCGCCTGCGGCTACTGCGAACATTGCCTCTCCGGCTGGGAGACGCTGTGCACGGCGCAGCAGAACACCGGCTATTCAGTCAACGGCGGCTATGCCGAATATGTCCTGGCTGACCCGGACTTCGTCGGCCACCTGCCGAAGAACGTCGACTTTCCGGCGATCGCCCCCATCCTCTGCGCCGGGGTCACCGTCTACAAGGGCCTGAAGGAGACCGAAGCCCGGCCGGGGCAATGGGTTGTGATCTCGGGCATCGGCGGGCTTGGCCATGTCGCCGTCCAATATGCGAAGGCCATGGGCCTGCATGTCGCCGCGGTCGACATCGCCGAGGATAAGCTGGCGCTGGCTCGCAGCCTCGGCGCCGATCTCACCGTCAATGCCGCGCTCGAAGACCCGGCCGCACGCATGCAGCGCGAGATCGGCGGCGCCCACGGCGTGCTGGTGACGGCGGTCTCGCGCCCGGCCTTCGCCCAGGCGATCGGCATGGCGCGGCGGCACGGCACCGTGGCGCTCGTCGGCCTGCCGCCCGGGGATTTCCCCCTGCCGATCTTCGACGTGGTGCTGAACCGCATCACGATCCGCGGCTCGATCGTCGGCACGCGGGCCGATCTTGCCGAGGCGCTTGAATTCGCCGGTGAAGGCAAGGTCAAGGCGACGGTCGAGGTCCAGCCGCTCGAAGCGGTCAATTCGGTGCTCGATCGGCTGCGCCGCGGCCAGATCGACGGCCGCGTCGTCGTGGAACCTTGAGCGACGCGCCGGAACCGCGGCCGGTTTGATGCCAGCGGAGAACGCGGCGTGAGCCGCAGCTTGGGAGACGCATCATGAAGGCAAGCGATGTCATGACCCAGGGGCCGATCGTCACGGTCCATCCCGAAACCTCGCTCGAGGAGGCGGCGGGGCTCATGATCAAGCTCCACATCAGCGGCCTGCCGGTCGTGGATGCCGCCGGCAAGCTGGTCGGCATCCTGACCGAGGGCGATCTGCTGCGCCGGGCCGAGATCGGCACCGCGCCGCATCGGCGCCGCTGGGTCTCGTTCCTGTCGGCACCCGGCCGGCTCGCCGACGAATATGTCCAGACCCATGGCATCAAGGTCGGCGATCTGATGTCGCGCGACGTCGTCATGGCAGCACCGGACACGCCGCTTGAGGCGATCGTGGGCCTGCTGGAGCAGCACTGCATCAAGCGCCTGCCGATCGTCGAGGGCGACCGGCTGCTCGGCATCGTGAGCCGGCTCGATCTCGTTCGCGCCCTGCTCCGTCAGCTGGAGTTGTCGGCGCCGGCCGCACGCTCGGACGACGACATCCTGAGAGATGTCGCCGCCGTGTTCGAGGACGAGGTCTGGGTGCCGCGCGCCGGTGTTCGCGTCGAGGTCCACGATGGCATCGTCGATCTCTGCGGCCTGATCTACGACGAGCGTCAACGCTCGGCCCTGCGGGTCGCGGCGGAAACCGTGGCGGGCGTCAAGCTGGTCCGCGATCACCTGACGTGGGTCAAGCCGGCATCGGACATGACGATCGGGGTTGGCGTACCGCTTTGACCGGGCGCCGTTTGACCTAGGTCAAGGCGGCCAACGCGGACGAACGGTTTGATGCGCATCATGTTTCGCCATCCGCTCGTCCGTGATCTCGCCCGCCTCTCAGTCGCGAAGCTCGCGATCCTCGGCTTGATCTACGCGCTGTTCTTCTCGCCCGCCCACCGCGCGCCGGTCGATCCGGCCGCGCGGATCCTGGGCGCGGCTCCTCTCACCAGCCCCCGGTGACCGCCATGGATCTTGTCGAGCTTTCCCGCCTGCAATTCGGCCTGACGGCTATGTACCACTTCCTGTTCGTGCCGCTGACGCTCGGCCTTTCGGTCCTGCTGGCAATCATGGAGGCGGTCTGGGTCATGACTGGCCGCCCGATCTGGCGCGACATGGTCAAGTTCTGGGGGGTGCTGTTCGGCATCAATTTCGCCATGGGCGTTGCGACCGGCATCACCATGGAATTCCAGTTCGGCACGAACTGGGCCTATTACGCCCACTATGTGGGCGACATCTTCGGCGCCCCGCTCGCGATCGAAGGGCTGATGGCGTTCTTCCTGGAGGCGACCTTCGTCGGGCTGTTCTTCTTCGGCTGGGACCGGCTCGGCCGGGTGCAGCATCTCATCGTCACCTGCCTCCTGGCGCTCGGCACCAATCTCTCCGCCCTCTGGATCCTGATCGCCAACGGCTGGATGCAGCATCCGGTCGGCGCGCGCTTCAATCTCGATACGATGCGCATGGAGGTGACCGACTTCGCCGCGGTGATCTTCAACCCGGTGGCACAGTCGAAGTTCGTCCATACGGTCAGCGCCGGTTATGTCACCGGCGCCGTGTTCGTGCTGGCGATCAGCGCCTGGTATCTGCTGAACGGCCGGCACCGGGCGCTGGCGCTGCGCTCGATGACCGTGGCGGCGAGCTTCGGCCTGGCCTCGGCCCTCTCGGTTGTCGTGCTCGGCGACGAAAGCGGCTACACCGCTGGCGAGAACCAGAAGATGAAGATCGCCGCGATCGAGGCGATGTGGCAGACCGAGCCGGCGCCGGCGAGCTTCACGCTCTTCGGCATGCCCGACCAGGCGGCGCGCCGGACCCGCTACGAGATCCGCATTCCCTGGGTCCTGGGGCTGATCGCGACGCGCTCGGCGGATGGGATCGTCACCGGCATCGACGATCTGGTCGCCCGCGCGGAGGATCGCATCCGCAGCGGCATGATCGGCTACGGCGCGCTTGAGGCGCTCCACAAGACGCCGGACGCCCCGGCACAGCGCCAGTTGTTCGAGGCGCATGTCGATGACCTTGGCTACGCGCTCTTGCTCAAGCGCTACACCGCGCAGCCGGCCCAGGCGACCGACCGGGAAATCAAGGCTGCGGCACTCGACACGGTACCGGCGGTGCTGCCGCTGTTCTGGAGCTTCCGGGTCATGGTGCTGTTGGGCTTCTTCTTTATCGCGCTCTTCGCCAGCGCCTTTGCCTTGGCGGCGACGGACAGGCTCGACCGCTATCGCCCGTTCCTCAGGATCTGCCTTTTGGCGCTGCCTGCGCCATGGATCGCGGCGGAGCTCGGCTGGTACGTGGCGGAGGCCGGCCGGCAACCCTGGACGATCGACGGCGTGCTGCCGACCTTCCTGTCGGTCTCGAGCGTATCGGCCACCAACGTCTGGCTGTCGCTCGGCGGCTTCGTCCTGCTCTACACGGCGCTCGCCGTCGTCGACCTGATGCTCATGGTCCGGGCCGTCCGGCTCGGTCCGTCGGCAGAAGAGGAGCGGACCCCGGCCTTGCATCCCCTCCCCGAGCCCACCGCTGCGGAGTAACCACGATATGCTCGATTATGAAACTTTGCGCCTGCTGTGGTGGGGGATCCTTGGCGTGCTGCTGATCGGCATCGCCGTGATGGACGGGTTCGACATGGGAACGGCGATCCTCCTGCCCTTCGTCGGCCGCAGCGATATCGAACGGCGCGTCGTCATCAACACGGTGGGCCCGGTCTGGGAAGGCAACCAAGTCTGGCTGATCCTGGGCGGCGGCGCGATCTTCGCCGCCTGGCCACCGCTCTACGCCGTCGCCTTCTCCGGTTTTTATCTCGCGATGCTGCTGCTGCTCGCCTCGCTGATCCTGCGGCCGGTCGGATTCAAGTTCCGCAGCAAGATCCAGGATCCGCGCTGGCGCGCCTTCTGGGACTGGTCGCTGTTCGCGGGCGGTCTCGTGCCGGCGCTGGTCTTCGGCGTCGCCTTCGGCAACGTGCTCGAGGGTGTGCCGTTCCGGTTCGACGACAGCCTGCGCATGACCTACGAAGGCACGCTCTGGCAGCTGTTCAATCCCTTCGCGCTCTTGGCCGGCCTCATCAGCGTCACGATGATCACGATGCATGGTGCGGCCTGGCTCGGCTGCAAGACCGAGGGAGAGGTCCAGGCACGCGCGCAGGGGGTCGGGATCGTCGCCGCCCTGGCACTCATCCTGCTGTTCGCGCTCGGCGGCGTCTGGGCGTCCGGTCTCGACGGCTTGCGCATCGTGGCGGGCGCGGGACCCGATGGCCCGTCGAACCCGCTGCGCAAGACGGTGGAGCACGTGCCGGGCATCCTGATGCGGAACTATGCCGTGGAGCCGGGGACCCTGCTGGCACCCGGCCTCACGATCGCGGCCGCCTTCGGCGCCGCCATCCTGACCCTCGTCGGGCGCGCGCCCCGTCTTGCGTTCGTCGCGAGCGGACTTGCCGTTGCCGGCGTGATCGCGACGGCGGGCCTGAGCCTCTTTCCGTTCCTGCTGCCGTCATCGATCGATCCGGCGTCGAGCCTCACGGTCTGGGACGCGTCGTCCAGCCGCGCGACGCTCGGCATCATGATGGTGGCGACGCTGCTGCTGCTACCGATCGTGCTCGGCTACACCGCCTGGGTCTATCGGGTGCTGCGCGGTCCGGTGACGCCCCAGGCGATCCAGCGCGATCCCCACTCATACTATTAAGGACACCGCCATGTGGTACTTCTCCTGGATCCTGGGCCTCGGCTTTGCCTGCGCCTTCGCCGTGCTGAACGCCATGTGGCTCGAGCTCAGGCCGGCCGCGGAAGTGCGACGCGTGGAGGGACGGGGCGCGGACGACGAGCCGTGATGCGCGCCCTGTCGCTGCTGCTGGCGGTGGCGGCGACGGCCCTGCTCATCGCGGCGCCATTCGTCGTGGCGCGGCAGATGAGCCCGGCCACTCACGCGATACTGCCGGTCCTGCTGCTCGGCATCTCCGTCGCGTTCGTCCACGGCCTCGGCTACGTGCCGCGGCTGTTCTTCTTCCGGGCGCTCGCCACCCCGCTCATCGCCTGGTCGCTGATCCTGGGGTCGGCCGCCATGCTGATGATGCGATAGGCGCCGATCAACCCAAGCGAGGATGGCATGCACGCCCGCGACATCATGACGACAGAGGTGATTTCCGTGCCGCCGAGCGAGCGGATCGGGGACATTGCGAAGCTGCTGCTCACGAAGGGCATCAGCGCCGTTCCCGTCGTGGACGGCGACGGCCGGCCGCTCGGCATCGTCAGCGAAGGCGATCTTCTCGGACGCGGCGATGCCGACCGGGAAGCGCGCAGGGACTGGTGGCTGGCGCTGCTCGCCGAGGGAGAGGCGCTGCATCCGGAGTTTCTGGCGAGCATGCGCACCAACGGCCGGACCGCGCACGACGTGATGTCGGCACCGATCGTCGCGGTCGGCGAAGAGACGAGCACCGCCGAAATCGCGCGCCTTTTGACGGCGCACCGCGTGAAGCGCGTCCCCGTCGTCCGGGACGGCCGTATCGTCGGCATCGTCAGCCGCGCCGATCTGCTGCGGATCCTGACGTCCGAGCAGGAAAACAGCAGGCCCGCGCGGAATCATCATGGGCTTCTGGCCGGCGTGCTCGCCAACATCGACGACCAGTTTCTCCACCGTCCGCACCCGGGATCGCACGAGCTGCCGCCCGCGCCCGAGCAGCCCGACGCGCCGGGCCTGCGGGTCGCAGACTTCCAAGACCTGGTGTCGGGCTTCAAGCATCACGAGCGGGAGGAGCGCGCGGCGCTTCAGCAGGTCGAGTTGGACCAGCGGCGCCGGCGGGTCCGCGCGCTTATCGATCAGCATGTCTCCGACGAGGCCTGGCGCACCCTCCTGCACAAGGCCCGCGAGGCGGCCGAACAGGGTCAGGAGCAGCTGATGCTGCTGCGTTTCCCGAGCGAACTGTGCAGCGACGGCGGTCGTGCCATCAATGTCGCGGAGCATGACTGGCCCTCGACGCTCAGGGGCGAGGCGGCGGAGCTCTATCTCAGATGGGACCGCGAGCTGCGGCCGCAGGGTTTCCATCTGACCGCGAGCGTTCTCGAATTTCCGGACGGCAAGCCCGGCGACATCGGCATGTTCCTCGTCTGGAAGGAATAAGTCGGCAGCCGCACCGGGCACGATCCCAGTCCAGCCTCAACGATGAGAGAATTTGGTCATGACCAAGACCTCGAAAGCACCGCATGGGCTCGCCGGGATAGGCGTTCCGCTGTTCTGGCCCCTCGTCGCAACCGCCGAAATGGCGGAGCAAGGCCTCGAGCTCTATGCCAAGAACCTGAAGTTCCTGGCGGAAGAAGCCAAGATCAACCACGAGCTCAGCCCGAAGCTCGCGACGCCTAATCAGGTCCTGCTCGATTTGCGGACGATGGCATTCCGGGACTATTCGCGGCCAGGCGCGGACGGCGTGCCGACGATCGTCGATGCACCCTATGCCGGGCATTCGGCCATGATTGCGGATTATCATCGGGGCCAGAGCCTGATCGAGACGCTGCTGGCCAATGGCATTGAACGGCCCTTCCTGACCGACTGGAAGTCGGCGACCCTGGACATGAAGGATCTCGAGATCGATCAGTATCTGGCCGAGATCAACGTCTGCGTCGACGAACTCGGCGGCCGCGTCAATCTGATCGGCCTGTGCCAGGGCGGCTGGATGTCGGCCATGTACGCCGCCCGCTTTCCCCAGAAAGTGGCGAGCCTTGTCCTGGCGGGATCGCCCATCGACACGAGCGCCGGCGACGGTGCCATCAAGCGGATGGTCCACGCGCTGCCCACCAGCTTCTACGAGGAGCTGGTCGCAGCCGGCGGCGGCCTCATGCGCGGGAAATGCATGCTCGCGGGCTGGAAGAACATGCATCCCGAAGAGCACTACTTCAAACACCACATCGACCTGTACGAGCACATCGACGATCCCGCCTACCTCCGCAAGGAGGAGACGTTCGAGAGCTGGTATGAACACCCGCTCGACCTGCCGGGCCGCTGGTACCTGCAGGCGATCGTCCAGCTGTTCAAGGAGAACCGGCTCGCCAAGGGCGAGTTTGTCGGCCTCGGACGCCGGCTCAGCCTCAAGGCCATCACCTGCCCGGTCTATCTGCTGGCCGGCGAGTCGGATGACATCACGACCAAGGAACAGGTCTTCGATGCGCAGAATTACTTAGGCACCGAGCCCGAGCGGATCGCGAAGAAGCTGGTGCCCGGCGGCCATATCGGTTTGTTCATGGGCTCCCGGACCCTGAAGGAGACCTGGCCCGAGATCGCTCGGTGGGTCAGTCGAAACCGATGATCCGGGTCGCGACACCCGCCGCCTCACGCGTCGCCGTCGCTCAGGCGTTCGAGCTGGTCCCGGTCCATGATGCGCACCGAATGGCTGTCCGGCAGGTCGATGAGGCCGTCACGCCTGAATTTCGAGAGCACGCGGCTCACCGTCTCGACGGTCAGGCCCAGGTAGTCGGCGATGTCGGCGCGCGACATCGGCAGGCTCATGACCTGGCGGCTCGCAGGCAGCCGCTTGGCGCTCGTGACGAGGAACGTCGCGAGCCGTTCTTCGGCGGTCTTGCGGCCGAGCACCGCCATCCGATGGTGCGCCGAAACGAGCCGATCGCACGCGATTGTCAGCAGCTGACGCGAGAATTTCGGATCGGCCAGCAGCGCATCAATCGTCGGGCGCGGGTAGTGGCAGATCACGCTGTCGGTGACCGCTTCCGCGGTGAAGGCATGCTCGGCCGAGAGCTCGATCAGGATCAGGTCGCCGGGGCCGAAGAAGTCGGAGATCTGCCGGCGGCCGTCAGGCATCATCTTGCACAGCCGGACGGCGCCGCTGATGACGCGGTAATAGCCATCGACCGGATCGCCTACCCAGAACAGCGTCTGGTCGCGCTTGACCAGCTGATTGCGGCCCGGCGCCGCAGCGCCGGAGAGGGCAACGAAGATGGACTGCTGGGTCTGAGCGCAGGCGGACGGGGCGAAACCATTGGCGAGCATGTCTTTCTCCGACGAGCGGTGAGCTGCTGACGGCCGAAGTGAAGCGCGAGATGGGGAACCGCAGCTATACGGATTGGTCCGTAAGGGGAACTACCTATGCCGGCTCGGGTGCCGGCTCAGGTACCGGCTAGGGCGAAGGACGGCGCGACGACAGATCCTGGATGGCGGAAACCAGCCGCTCGATATCGAGCGGCTTTTCCATGAAGTCGTCGGCGCCCGCGGCCAGAACCGCGCTCCGGGTCGCCTTGTCGCCGTGCCCGGTGATGACCAGGATGGGCAAAGCGCTTCGCATGCGACGGCGCAGCCAGTCGATCACGACCATGCCGCCTGCGCGCGGCAGGTGGAGGTCGAGCACGAGGCATCCTTCACGGCGACCGTCGTAGCGCTGGATGAATTCGTCGATCGAAGCGAAACCCTCGACGGCGATCGCGTAGGACTCGAGCACGGCGTGCAGGGATTCGCGCACGCCCTCGTCGTCGTCCACCACGTAAACCATCGCACTGTTGCTGCTCACGACCGCCCCGGACGGATCTGGCGCCACGCGGCTGTGTCCGGTGGCCGTCCTGGAGATTAGGCGTCGGCACCGACCCGTCGCTATACGGAGATATCCCTACGCCCCAATCCCCCTACGCTCCTATGCCGGCCGCGAGTGACAGGCGCACCAGTTCCGACAGGCTGCGCGCCTGCATCTTCTCCATGACCCGCGCTCGATGGATCTCGACCGTCCGCGGGCTGATGCCCAGGTCATAGGCGATGGTCTTGTTCGGCAGGCCGGCGACGAGCCCCTGCAGCACCTCGCGCTCGCGGGCCGTCAGCTGCTCGAGCCGTCCGGCGATCTCTCCCCGGTCGGCATGCCTGCTGCGACGATCGGCAGCAAATTGGAGCGCCTTCGCAACCGCCTGGACAATAATGTCCTCGGTGAAGGGCTTCTCGACGAAATCGACCGCGCCCGCCTTCATCGCGCGGACCGCGAGCGGCACGTCGCCGTGGCCGGTGATCACGATCACCGCGAGGTTGGGCCGGCTTTCGGCGGTGCGTTCCTGCAGCTCCAGCCCATCCATATCGGGCATGCGGACGTCGGTCAGGAGGCAGCCTTCGGCACCAGGATCCGAAGCATCGAGAAACGCCCGACCCGAGGCGAAGGTCGCGGTCGCATAGCCGTGGGAGATGAGCAGCGCTTCCAGCGACTCGCGAACCGCCTCGTCATCGTCGACGATATAGACCTTCGCGGCGCTCATTCCGCATCGCCCCCTTCCCCCTCGCCGGCCGCGGTCCGCAGGGTGAAGCTGAAGACGACGCCGCCACCCGGATTGGGCGTCGCCACAAGCCGGCCGCCGTGATTGTCGATGATCGAGCGGCTGATCGACAAGCCGATGCCCATGCCCTTTTCCTTGGTGGTGACGAACGGCTGGAACAGCTGGGCGGCCACTTCCGGCGCCAGACCCGGCCCGCTGTCCGCGACGCGGACCTCGACCGTGTCCTCGTCCACGAGGGCGGTCGAGATGACCAGGACCCGGCGGTCGACCGAGGCCAGCGCCTCGAGCGCATTGCGCACCAGGTTGATGATGACCTGCTGGATCTGCACCTTGTCGATCAGCACGCCCGGCAGGTCACCCGCCAGCTCCAGCGTTGCCCGCACGCCGTGCTCCTGCGCGCCGACCAGCGCCAGGGCGGAGGCTTCCTCGACGACCTTGTTGATGTTCTCGACGCGGTGTTCGCTCTCGCCCTTGCCGATGAAGTCGCGCAGCCGGCGTATGATCTGCCCGGCCCGGTTGGCCTGGCCGATCGCCTTTTCCATGAATTCGAGCGCCTTGGGATTGGCTGAACCGTCCGGCTGATTGAGCAGCCGGAAGGCCGCCTGGGTCCAGTTGATGACGGCGGTCAGCGGCTGGTTCAGCTCGTGGGCCAGAGCCGCCGCCATTTCGCCCATGGCCGAGAGCCGGGAGACATGGAGCAGTTCCGCCTGCAGCGACTGCAGCCGCTTCTCCGCCAGCTGATGCTCGGTCAGGTCGCGCACGAAGCCGGTGAACAGCCGGCGGCCGGCAATCGACATCTCGCCGACCGCGAGCTCCATGGGAAAGGTCGAGCCGTCGCGCCGCTTGCCGACGACGATGCGGCCGATGCCGATGATGCGTTTCTCGCCGGTCTCCCGATAACGCTTCAGGTAGCCGTCGTGCTGTTCATAGTAGGGCGACGGCATCAGCAGGCTGACGTTCCGGCCGCGCACATCCTCCGCCGACCAGCCGAACAGGCGCTCGGCCGCCGCGCCGAAGAAGTCGATCCGGCCCATCTCGTCGATGATCACGATCGCGTCGGGCACGAGCGCCAGGATCGAGCGCAGCCGCTCGGCCGTCTCGCGCAGTTCGTGCTCGACCGCATGCTGCTCCGTCGTGTCGTGGATGATGCCGAGAAACAGGCGTTCGCCACCCTCCGGCGGAACGATCTCGCCGACCGACAGGTACATCGGGAAGACCGAGCCGTCGGCCCGGCGGCCCTGCACATGGCGGCCGATGCCGATGATGCGCTTCTCGCCGGTCTCCCGATAACGCTTCAGGTAGCCATCGTGCTGCTCATGATAGGGCGACGGCATCAGCATATGGACGTTGCGGCCCAGCACTTCCGCCGCGGTATAGCCGAACAGCCGCTCGCAGGCCCGGTTGAAGGACCGGATGAGCCCCGTCTCGTCGATCGTGACGATGCCGTCGACCGCCGTGTCGATGATCGCCTTCCACCAGGCGACGCTCTCTTGCGGGGCCAAGCTGGTCAACTCCCTGACAGGAAACGTCGATCAGTTAGCCATAACGCCCCATGATGTCAAAGCGGCGCATGATCCCCGATGCGGGGCTGGAGACCTCAGGCGGGAATCTGCTCCCCGTCCGGGCGGTTCGCGGCGGCGCGTCGGACCGGCGCCGTCAGCCGGCGGCGCGTCTCGAGATGCGCCGTCCCGGCGAGCATGGGCCAACTCCGTTCGGTTCCTTCGGCCAGATTCATCCGGATCTCGACGCAGTCGATTTCGCGCGCTCTCAGTTCGAGCGCCCGGATCAGCGTCAGCGCCACTTCGCTCGCATCGAGCAGGTCGACGACCAGGACCGGGTCGGCATCGAGTATGGGACCCGCCATGTCGATCTCCCGGCGGAAGATCGCGAGGCCGCGGATGTGGCCCCAGCGGTCCCGCACCGTCAGGATGCCGCGTCGGCCTGAACGCCGCAGGAAGCGCCGCGCAAACTGCTCCCAATGACGGCGATCGACGCCCGGCAGCAGCAGCTGGACGAGCGGAAACGCTTGCCCGACTTCGCGGGGTTGCAGCGGTGATGCGATGAACTGGCTCATGACCGAAGCATGAGCGGCGGTTCGTTTCGGTTCGTTGATTCAGATCAAATGCGGCCCGCGGCGACCGCCCTATGCTCGCGCCGATTCAAACGATCAGGTGCCGAGCCATGGCGGCAATCTCCCTCCCCGACACTATCGGCGCGATGACCGCGGCGGAGCGGCTCGTGAGCCCCTGCGGCCGATGCGACGCCCGTCGCCTCAGCGTCTGCCAGGGCGTCGACGACCGCTGCCTCGACCAGCTGGCGGCCGCAATCACGACCATCCGCCTGCAGGCCCACGCGACCCTGGCGTCGGAAGGGGATGAGGCCAGCCACTTTTTCAACATCACGTCCGGCGCGGTGAAGCTGTTCAAGCTGCTGCCCGACGGACGCCAGCAGATCGTGGGTTTCCTGTTCCCCGGCGATTTCGTCGGCCTCGCCGTGCGCGACACTTACGCTTATACCGTCGAGACGATCGCGCCGGCCACGGCCTGCCGGTTCGACCGGCGGCAGTTCGAGCGGCTGCTCGAACGGTTCCCCAATATGGCGTTCCGCCTGCGCGAGCGCGCGTCGGACGAATTGGCGATCGCCCAGGAGCAGATGCTCTCGCTCGGCCGCAAGTCCGCCAAGGAACGGGTGGCGAGCTTCCTGCTCCAGCTGTCGCGGCGTGCCGTACGGCTCGGCCTGCCCGGCAACCCGGTCACCCTGCCGATGACCCGCGCCGACATCGCCGACTATCTGGGTCTGACGATCGAGACTGTCAGCCGGACGATCACGCGGCTCAAGACCTCGCGCATCATCACGCTCGGCCCCGATCATACCGTGACGCTCCACCGCGAGCGGCTGGAAGAGATCGGCGAAGGCTGGGGCGGAGATATCTGACTCCGCCCGCGCCGCCAGCGGCTAATGGGCGAGCAGGATCGGCAGTGCCGCATGCTTCAGGACATGGCGGGTGACGCCACCCAGCACGACTTCGCGCCAGCGGTTGTGGGTGTAGGCGCCCATCACCAGCAGGCCGGCCCCACGCTTCGCCGCCTCGTCGAGGAGAAGCGCGCCTATACCGCCATCATGGCCCGCAAGCTCGACCCATCGCGCGGCGACGCCATGCCGGGCCAGATAGTCGATGACCGGTGCCAAAGGCCGAGACACATCCCGCTCGATGGCCGTCAACACGATCACCTCGCCGCGGCTGCTGGCAAGGAACGGCAGGGCGCCGGCGAGCGCACGGGCAGCCTCCGGCTTGCCGTTCCAGGCGATGACGATCGGCGCGCCCTGGCTCACGGTCGTGGCTCCGGTCGCGGGGATCGCCAGCGCCGGGCGTCCCGTATCGAACAGGGCCGCCTCGAGCGCCATGTCCCTGCCGATCATGCCAGGGCCGATCATGCCTGGGCCGATCATGCCTGGGCCGACCTCGCCCGGGCCGGGCAGTGCCGTGACGATCAGGTCGGTGACCGGACCGTGCTTCGCCAGGAGATGCGTCGTGCGGCCGGTCTCAACAACGAGCCGAGCCGTCAACCCGGCCGTCTGCTCGACGGCATCACGCAGCCCGCCGCGGTGCTTCCAATCCTCGAAATGCGCGCGCGCCAGCTCTCGCTGCTCGCCGATCTGCACCTCGAGCGCCTCCCAGAGGTCCTGGCTCAGATAGACGCCGGCGCCATCACCGACATAAGCGGCCGGCAGCCCGCTAGGGTCCGTGTCGGCATAGAGTGCCGTGATGCGGGCCTCACAAGGCCGGCCGACGGCCAGTGCCGCCTCCAGCACCCGGTAGTCGTTCACCGTGCCGTCGATGACGGCGAGGATCGTGCGATAGGACATGGCTTGGCTCCGGTATCGAGGATGCCGAGCCTCGCTCGTCGCCCATGCCGCTGCCTTGATTTGGGTCAATGCCGGCCCACGCCGGGCCGTGCTCTTCTGAGCCTGCCCGAGAACGCGAGCGATGGAACGCGAGGGATGGAGGACGACCATGGCCAAGACTGAACCCGCAGCGAACGGCATCCTGCCGGCCGCGATCGATCCGATTCAATTGCTCGATGCCGGCCATCGGTCGGCGAACCTGATCAATGCCGGCACGGGGCTTATGGCGAAAACCATGGGCGACATCGTCGCCCGGCAGGCCGACTTCATCCGGGTCGAGGGCGACGAGATCGCCAAATGCGCAGTGGCACTCGCTCGCGGCAGCGAGCCGGTGCAGACGCTCTACAACCTGGCCGCGGCCCTGCAGAGCGGCGCGGAAGACGCGCTCACGGACTTCCGCCAGATCCAGGACCTGATGCGCGGCTGCGCCTGGGGCCTGTTCGGTCTCTATATCGAATCCATTGGTGTCGCGGCCGGCCTGGGCCGGTTGCCCGAGAGCCAGGCCGCCTGAACGAGCAAAACGCCAACAGGAGAAACGTCGATGAGCCTCAAGGATCTGCTGCTCGTGCTCGATGCCGGGCCCGCGAACGACGACCGCCTGGCGCTCGCGATCGGGCTCGCCAAGCGGTTCGACGCCCATTTGGTCGGGTTGCATCCCTCGTCGACCGCCGAGGGCAGTCTTTCGTCGATCGGCTTCGATTCCGCGCTGTTCGACGCGGCCATGCGCGAGACGCTCGCGCGGCTCGAAGCCCGCTCGGCCAAGGTGCGCGCCGCGTTCGAGGCCGCGACCCAGCGCGAGGCCGTCTCGGCCGAATGGCGCGTGGCGCGCGGCTATCCGGGGCCGGAGACCGTGCTCAATGCCCGCTACGCCGACCTGGTGATCCTCGGCCAGCGCCGGCCGGACGATAGTCCGCTCGACACCCCCGACCCGGCCGACGTGGTGCTCGATGCCGGCTGCCCGGCGCTGATCGTGCCCTATGCCGGCCGGTTCGAGCGGATCGAGCGGCACGCGCTCATCGCCTGGAACGCCAGCAGCCAGGCGGCGCGCGCCGTGCGCGACGCGCTGCCGCTCTTGAAGGCCTGCCGGGCGGTCACCGTGCTCGCGGTCAATCCGAAGCAGGGCGTGGATGCGCACGGCCAGGAGCCGGGCGCCGACATCGCGCGGCATCTGGCGCGCCACGGCATCCCGGTCGAGACCGACCGCAGCTTCACGGCGGCAACCGATCCGGCCGACGAGATCCTGTCGCGCGCCGCGGACTACGGCAGCGATCTCATCGTCATGGGCGGCTACGGCCATTCCCGCGTGCGCGAAATGGTGCTGGGCGGCGTCACCCGATCGATCCTGCAGCAGATGACCGTGCCCGTCCTGATGTCGCACTGAGGGTGTCGCACTGAGGGTGTCGCACTGACCTGGACCGTCACGAGAGGAGATCGACATGCAGGCGCCCTCACCAGAAGGACAGAGGCACCAGAAGTACGAGGCGCTGATCTACCGGTGCCATGCCCTGGCACCGGTCGCGACCGCGGTCGTCTATCCGACGGACGAGAGCGCGCTCCGCGCGGCGCTCGACGCTGCCGAGCTCAAGATCATCCAGCCGGTGCTCGTCGGGCCTCAGGCCGCGATCCGCGATCTCGCGGCTTCACTCGACCTGGACCTCGGATCCTGCCGCGTGATCGACCAGCCGGATGCGCGCGCGGCCGCGGAGGCGGCGGTGGCGCTTGCACGAACCGGCGAGGTGCGCGCGCTCATGAAGGGCAGCCTCCACACCGACGCGCTCATGGCACCGGTGGTCGATTCCGCGACCGGCATCCGGACCGGGCGGCGGATGAGCCACGTCTTCATCATGGACGTGCCGACCTATCCGAAGCCGCTGTTCCTGACCGATGCCGCGATCAACATCTTTCCGACGCTCGAGGACAAGGCCGACATCCTCCGCAACGCGATCGACCTTGCCCATGCGCTCGACATTCCGCGGCCGAAGATCGCGGTGCTGTCGGCCGTCGAGACGGTCAATCCCAAGATCCCGTCGACGATCGACGCAGCCGCGCTGTGCAAGATGGCCGAGCGCGGGCAGATCGAAGGCGCCGTGATCGACGGGCCGCTGGCGCTCGACAACGCGATCAATCGCGAGGCGGCGACGATCAAGCACATCCAGTCGCCGGTCGCCGGCGACGCCGACATCCTGCTGGTCCCGGACCTCGAGGCGGGCAACATGCTGGCGAAGGAATTGACCTTCCTCGCCGATGCGGACGCGGCCGGCCTCGTGCTGGGCGCGCGCGTCCCGATCATGCTCACGAGCCGGGCGGACAATGTCCGAACCCGCATGGCGAGCTGCGCCGTGGCCGCGCTCTACGCCCACGCGCTCCGGTCGGCCCATCAATATGCGTGAACCGATCCTGGTGCTGAACGCGGGCTCCTCCAGCCTGAAGTTCGCGGTCTTCGAGACGGCGCCCGACCGATCGCTGAACCTCGGCGTCCATGGCGCGGTCAGCGAGATCGATAGCCGGCCGCGGCTCCGGGTTATGGACGCCGACGACGCCGTGATCGCCGACCGTCCAGTCGGTGCGCTCGGCCACGAGGGTGCGGTCGCGGCGATCCACGAATGGTTTGCGGGCCACGTCGGGCGCGAGGCGGATTTCTCGGGCATCGGCCATCGCGTCGTTCATGGCGGGACCGCCTATGCGGCGCCGGTCCGCATCGACGAGACCGTGCTGTGTGCAATCGAGGCGCTGATCCCGCTCGCGCCGCTGCACCAGCCCCACCACGTCGCGGCGATCCGCGCGGTGACGGCGGTGGCGCCGCTCGTGCCACAGGTCGCCTGCTTCGACACGGCCTTCCACCAAGGGCAGCCGGCGGTGGCCCAGAGTTTCGCGCTGCCCCGGGCGCTCACGGCCAAGGGCATCCGGCGCTTCGGGTTCCACGGCCTGTCCTACGAATATATCAGCCAGGCCCTGCCTGAGGTCGCGCCGGCCGCGGCGCGTGGCCGGGTCGTGGTGGCACATCTCGGCAACGGCGCCAGCATGTGCGCGATCGAGAACGGCCTGAGCCGAGCCAGCACCATGGGCTTCACCGCGGTCGACGGCCTGCCGATGGGCACCCGGACCGGCGCGCTCGACCCGGGCGTCCTGCTCTACCTGATGCAGCAGGAGGGCATGAGTGCGGCAGCGGTCCAGACGCTGATCTACGAGCAGTCCGGCCTCTTGGGCGTCTCCGGCCTGTCGAGCGACATGCGCACGCTCTTGGCGAGCGACCTGCCGGCGGCGCGCGAGGCGATCGATCTGTTCGTCTACCGGATCGGCCGCGAACTGGGCTCGCTCGCGGCGGCGCTCGGCGGGCTCGACGCGTTGGTGTTCACCGGCGGCATCGGCGAGAACGCGGCCCCCATCCGCGCGCGCGTCTGCCGCGACGCGCGCTGGCTCGGCGTCCGGCTGGACGAGGCGACGAACGCGCGGAACGGGCCGTGCATCAGCGAACCCGGATCGGCGGTGCCGGTGTGGGTCGTGCCAACGAACGAGAACCTGATGATCGCCCGGCATACGCAGCGGGTCGTCGAGCGCCTCCGAAGCGGACATCCCCGAGAGGCACGCTGATTTGGCGGAGATGGGTGGCTTGCTCTCCGCCTGTCGCTCACCAACGTGCAGCGGTCATGTGAACGATCTGCGCGCCGGCC
The DNA here is from genome assembly GCF_014643535.1 of Aliidongia dinghuensis. Classification (NCBI taxonomy): domain Bacteria; kingdom Pseudomonadati; phylum Pseudomonadota; class Alphaproteobacteria; order Rhodospirillales; family Dongiaceae; genus Aliidongia; species Aliidongia dinghuensis. The sequence goes on from NZ_BMJQ01000020.1 coordinate 36,603, forward strand.
TCGTAGAATGCCTCCTTCGCCCACGCAAACCGCGGCTGCGACACGTCCGATACCGGCAGAGGCAGCTCGCGCTCGGACAACTTGCCAAGGATGTAGTTCGCCGCGGTCTTGCCGAAGACGGTGCCCGGCGCGATGCCGCGACCGTTATAGCCGCTGAAGCTGATCACGTTCTGGGCCAGCCGATGGAAGCGCGGCAGGTTGTCGGCAGTCATCCCAATCAGGCCATACCACTCGGCCTCGAAGCTGATGTCGCCGACTTGCGGAAACAGCTTGCGCAGCGCGCGCCTCGCCCAAGACCGGTGGATCGACGCACCGGCGCCGCGGAGAGCGCCGACGCTGCCGAACACCAGGCGCCCGGCCTTGTCGAGCCGGAACGAGGTCAAGACTTCATTGGTATCCCATCCGCCCTGCCGTTCCGGGAGGATGGATGCGCGAACATTGGAGCCGAGCGGGGTGGTCGCGAAGTTGAAATAGGGCAGATGGACCTGCTCGGTTTTGACTTCGGACCATGGTCCGTTGGCATAGGCGTCGGTCGCGACCAGGACCCAATCGGCTGTGACGGAGCCGAGCTTCGTTGACAGCGTCCAGCGCCCGCCGCTCTGCCGGGCATCGATGACCGGGCTTCCGGTGAATATCCTGGCACCCGCGCCGACCGCGGCTTTGGCAAGGCCGCGCACATAGGCAAGCGGCTGGATCGTGCCGGCCCGATGGTCGAGCAGGGAGGCGGCATAGGCCGAGGATCCGACCTTCCGCCGCGTGTCGTCGGCATTCAGCAGTTCCACGCGCGCGCCGCGCCGCGACCATTGCTCGGCGCGCTGCTCGAGCTCCCGCAGCCCTTTCTGGCCGACCGCACAATGGAGCGTGCCCGCCCTGACGAGCTCGCAGTCGATCTGATGTTTTTCTACGAGATCGAAGACGGTGCTGGGGGCGTTGCCCAGCAGGCTCAGCAACCGCTCGCCATATTCGTCGCCGAGCGTGCCGGCGAGATAGTCCGGCATGACCCACATGCCGGCATTCACCAGCCCGACATTCCGGCCGGCGCCGCCGTAGCCGACGTCGACGGCCTCCAGCACGGCGACGGTGGCGCCGCCCTCAGCCAGGTGCAGCGCCGCGGAGATCCCGGTATAGCCGCCACCGATGATCGCGACGTCGACCTGCTGCGGCTCAGCCAGCGGGCCGAGGTCGGGCGCTGGCGGTGCGGTCAGCTCCCAGAGGCCGTGAGACCTGTCGTTTCCCAACATTCGTGGTCCATCCCCATCGGCATCATTCGGCAAATGGCCGGTTGCTCTGGTGCGATTGTCATTCCATAACGTCAAGACGTCCAGAGGGCAGCCACCGCGGCTTGCGATGTTGGATCGGTATTCCGCTTTCAGCTATCAACGTTCGCTCAACAGGTAATTCTGCGACGGAATGAGATGCAGACCCCGCGCCGCTTTTTGCCGTCGCTTTCGCTCTTGAGCGCGTTCGAGGCCGCGTCGCGCACCGGCAGCATCACGGCGGCGGCGAGAGAGCTCGCCCTGACGCAGAGCGCAGTCAGCCGTCAGATCAAGGCGCTCGAGGACCAGCTCGAAGTCGAGCTCTTCCATCGGGAGCGCCAGACGATCCGCCTGACGGCGGCCGGCGACATCTATGCGCGCGAGATCCGGGATGCCCTGCGCAAGATCAGCACCGCTTCCCTCAATCTGCGCGCAAACCCGTTCGGCGGAACCCTCAATCTCGCCATTCTGCCGACGTTCGGGACGCGATGGCTGGCGCCCCGGCTGCCCAAATTCCTGGCCCGCAATCCCGGGATCACGATCAATCTCGTGACGCGCCTCACCCAGTTCGATTTTCGCCTCGAGGCGGTCGATGCCGCGATCCATTTCGGGCCGGCGGAATGGCCGGGCGGCGCCCTTGCCCTGCTACGCTCCGAGACGGTTGTTCCGGCTTGCAGCCCGGACCTCAGGGACCGCTTCAGATTTGAAACGGCGGCCGATATCCGGATGGCGCCGCTCCTCCACCTCACCAGCCGGCCCGACGCCTGGGAGCGCTGGCTCGCCGCGCACGATGTCCCCGCCCACGCCGTCCACGGCATGCTGTTCGACCAGTTCGCGACAGCCGCCCAAGCGGCCATCGCCGGCCTGGGCGTGGCGCTGCTTCCGGAATTTCTGGTGGAGGAGGAATTGCGCTCGGGCCAGCTCGTCCGCGCGCTCGATCTGCCGATGACGAGCGCGGAGGCCTACTACTTGGCCTGGCCGCACGACCGCGCCAACCATCCGCCGCTCATTGCTTTTCGCGAATGGCTCCTGGCGGAGACGCAGGCGGACCGTTGATTGATGGTCGGCCACAGATCATTCTCCTTAGGAATGACTTCTTGAGAAACGATTGCTTGGCCTCTAGCTAAGCCGCCCACTACCTTCCGCCAAATCATTACAGGAACGAATGATCGGCTCGTTCGCTGCTTGCCTTGGTGAAGGAAATCCAGATGCCCGCGTCCGCACACGTGGCGCCCGATGAAATCCGGGATTTGTTCTCTCGCGCCCTGTCGGAAATGTACCGCGCCGAGGTGCCGCAGTACGGCGCGCTCCTGGATCTCGTGGCACAGGTGAACGCCGGCGCGCTCGCCGAAGACCCGGCGCTGCGGTCGGCGCTGGCGTGCCGCGGCGAGCTCGATCGCTTGAGCGTCGAACGCCATGGCGCCATCCGGCTCGGAACCGCGGCGGAGCTCTTCACCATCCGCCGGCTGTTCGCGGTCATGGGCATGCATCCGGTCGGCTACTATGATCTATCCGTCGCCGGCGTGCCGGTGCACTCGACCGCCTTCCGCCCGGTCGAGGACGCGGCGCTCGGCCGCAATCCGTTCCGCGTCTTCACCTCGGTCCTGCGCCTCGAGCTGATCGAGGATGCGGCGCTCAGGGCCGAAGTCGCGCGCATCCTGTCGGCGCGCCGGATCTTTACACCCCGTGCGCTCGCGCTCACCCAGGGGGCAGAGACGGCCGGCGGCCTCGACCACGCCCAAGCGGAAGAATTCGTGCGCGAGGCGCTCGAGACCTTCCGCTGGCACCGGGACGCGACCGTCACGTTGTCGACCTACAAGGCGCTCCATGACGCCCACCGGCTGGTCGCAGACATTGCGAGCTTCAAAGGACCGCACATCAACCATCTGACCCCGCGGACGCTCGATATCGACGCGGTCCAGGCCGGAATGCCGAAGCATGGCATCGCCCCGAAGGCCGTCATCGAAGGGCCGCCGCGGCGGAAATGCGCGATCCTGTTGCGCCAGACCAGTTTCAAGGCGCTGGACGAGCCGATCGTCTTCAAGGCCGAGGAACATGGATCTGGCGACGGCACGCACACGGCGCGTTTCGGCGAGATCGAGCAGCGCGGCGTCGCGCTGACGCGCAAGGGCCGCAAGCTCTACGACACGCTGCTCGCGACCGCACGACGTGATGCCCAATCCATGGCGAGCGACTATGACACCGTGCTGGCCGAGGCGTTCCAGGCGTTCCCGGACAACTGGCGGGACCTGCGGGAACAGGGGCTGGCCTTCTTCCGCTACTCCCCGACCGAGGCCGGGCTCGCGGCGGCCGCTTCAGGCCAGATGCTGGCGCCCACGGTCGACGGCCTCGTCGCGCAAGGCTATCTGCGGTTCGATCCCATCATCTACGAGGACTTCCTGCCGGTGAGCGCCGCGGGGATCTTCCAGTCCAATCTCGGCACGGACGAACAGCGGAACTACAGGGCGCGCTCGAACCGCGAGGCGTTCGAGGACGCCCTCGGCGCGAAGGTTCACGACGAGCTCGAGCTTTACGCGCAGGCCGAGGCGCTCTCCCTTCACCAGGCCTGGGCGCAGCTCGGCATCGGGCACGGTTCTTCGCTGAACCGGCACGGCATGATCCCGACGGCCCACTGAGCCGTCCTTCACCATGAGGACTCCGACTATGTCCGCAATCCACGCCGAGCGCGCAGCATCGGGCGCGCCGTTCTCCCTCGTCTCCGAGGCCTCCGCTCTCTTGAGCAATCTGGGTGTCGCGAGCGCCCGCTATACCGGCGGCACGCTCAAGGCCCGCTCGCCCATCACCGGCGAGACGATCGCGACGGTCGTCGAGGTCGGCGAGGCCGAGGCCAGGCGCGCCATCGACGAGGCGCATGCGGCGTTCCTCAAATGGCGCCTGGTGCCGGCGCCGAAGCGCGGCGAGCTCGTGCGCCTGCTGGGCGACGAACTGCGGGCACACAAGCAGGCACTCGGCCGGCTCGTGTCGATCGAGGTCGGCAAGAGCCTCTCGGAGGGCTTGGGCGAGGTCCAGGAGATGATCGACATCTGCGACTACGCCGTCGGCCTGTCGCGCCAGCTCTATGGGCTCACGATCGCGACTGAACGCAGCGAGCACCGCATGATGGAAACCTGGCATCCCCTGGGTGTCACCGGCATCATCTCCGCCTTCAACTTCCCCGTCGCCGTCTGGTCGTGGAATGCGGCGCTCGCCCTCGTCTGCGGCAACGCGATCGTGTGGAAGCCATCGGAGAAGACGCCGCTGACGGCGCTCGCGACCGAAGCGCTGTTCGACCGGGCGCTCGCGCGCTTCAAGCAAGAAGGCGGGACCGCCCCCGATGGCCTGTCGGCCGTCCTCATTGCCGGTCGTTCTGTCGGCCAACTGCTCGTCGGCCATCCCAAGGTGCCGCTCGTCTCCGCCACCGGGTCGACCGCGATGGGGCGTGCCGTCGGCCCGCGGCTGGCCCAGCGCTTTGCGCGCGCCATCCTCGAACTCGGCGGCAACAACGCGGCGATCGTCACGCCCACGGCGGATCTCGAGCTGACGCTCCGCGGCGTGGCCTTCGCCGCCATGGGCACCGCCGGCCAGCGCTGCACGACGCTGCGCCGTCTCTTCGTCCATGAGAGCGTCTATGACAGCCTGGTGCCGCGGCTGAAGCAGGCCTACACGTCCGTCACGGTCGGCAACCCGCTCGAGGCGGGCAACCTGGTCGGGCCGCTGATCGACCAGGCCGCCTTCGCCGCCATGCAGACGGCGCTTGGCGCGGCGAAGGAGGCCGGTGCGTCCGTGCTTGGCGGCGAGCGCATCGGCGTCGGCGCGATGGATGAGGCCTATTACGTCCGCCCGGCGCTCGTCGAGATCGCAGAGCAAGCCGGTCCCGTGATGCAGGAGACGTTCGCGCCGATCCTCTATGTCATGCGCTACAGCGATTTCGACGCGGTGCTCGACCTGCACAATGCCGTGCCGCAGGGCCTGTCCTCGTCGATTTTCACCAATGACCTGCGCGAGGCCGAGGCGTTCCTCTCCGCGCGCGGCTCCGACTGCGGCATCGCCAACGTGAATATCGGGCCGTCGGGTGCCGAGATCGGCGGCGCGTTCGGTGGGGAAAAGGAGACGGGCGGCGGCCGCGAATCCGGCTCCGACGCCTGGAAGGCCTACATGCGCCGGGCGACGAACACGATCAACTATGGCCGGACGCTGCCGCTCGCCCAGGGCGTCAAGTTCGACGTGGCATGAGAGGGAAGCCACGAGCGAGCGCCGTGCCACGCCTTCCAGGCGCGGCACGACCTCGTGGCCTCCGCCCTCAACCGGATCAACGGCATCCGCTGCCCTGTGCCTGAGGGGGCGTTCAGCCGTCCGCCTCCTTGGACACATCCTTCAGCCACTGGATGAATTGTTCCACGCCTGCTTTTTTCCGGCGACGCCTCGGAACGACGACGAAGTAGGCGTTGCGCGTGCTTATCGACGCGTTGGTAAGTCGAACCAGGCGATTTTGCGCCAACAGGTCCTCGACAAGGCGCTTCCATCCGAGCGCGATGCCCTCGCCACTGAGGGCGACATGGATAGCCTCCGTATAGAAGCTGCAATGCATGCCCCGCGGCCGCTGCGGGGCCTCGACCGAAAACGCCGCAAGCCATTCGTTCCATCCGGTCCAGGTCGGATCGGTGACGTCATAGGTGATGAGGGGGTAGCGGATCAGTTCCTCAGGCGTCTCGACCTTGCCAACCTCGCGAGCAAACTCCGGGCTGCAGATCGGAAAGATCTCGTCGTCGAATAGAAACTCGGCCACGCCATCGGGCCAGACGCCGCTGCCGAACCTGATGGTCAGGTCCGCGTCCCCGCTGTCGATGTTGACCGCCATATCCTGGCTCACGATCCGCAGCTTGATCTGCGGATGCAGGCGCGAAAACCTGGATATCCGCGGCAGCAGCCAGAACTGGGTGAAGGCCACGGTCGCCGAAATCGTGACTTCGTCCCCGGACGAGCCCTTCGCGATTTCGGCGACCGTGTCGGCGATCTGATTGAACGCGTTCGAGGTGGAGGAAGCGAGCAGCTTGCCGCTCTCCGTCAGCTCGACCCTGCGATGAAGGCGCCGGAACAAGGGGGAGCCGAGGATCTCTTCGAGCGCGTGGATCTGCCGGCTGATGGCCGCCTGGGTAATGCCTAGTTCATGCGCAGCATTGGTGAAGCTGGCCAGGCGAGCTGCCGCTTCAAACGCGGTGAGCGCCGTCAGGGGCGGCAGCTTCCGTCTCAGGCTTGCCAAGAGGCGGCGTCCTTCTGTTCCAAGCACGTCGTGCGAGGATTGACATTACACCAAATTATGTCAAGGCGGCACATTTGTGGCGTTGAGCAGGGAGCGCTTGAGGCTCAATGATCTTGTGACAATCGATGAGGCAAATGATGTCCCAGGTCGCTTCGCCCTCCATTTCCGCCCTGCTCGACGCCCGTTTGGCCGGTCATTCGCTGCCGCAGGGTCTCTATACGCGCCCGGATGTGTTCGAAGCCGATCTTGACGTGCTGTTCCGCAAGCACTGGATCTATGTCGGCCTGGAGTGCGACGTGCCCGAGCCGGGCGATGCGAGCGTGGTCGAGCTCGGAACGTCCAGCATCATTCTGCTGCGCGATGACGACGGCCAGATCCGGGTCGTGCACAACGTCTGCCGGCACCGCGGATCCCGGCTGCTGCCGCCCGGACCGTCGGTCGTATCGAAGCTCGTCTGCCCTTACCACCAGTGGACCTACGAGTTGAACGGCGAGCTCGTGCACGCGCCGCACATGGGCATCGACTTCGACAAAAGCTGCCGGAACCTGAAGCCGGTCACCTTCAGGTCGATCGGCGGCTTGATCTACGTATGCCTCTCCGACAATCCGCCGGACGACATCGATCGCCTGGTCGAGGTGATGGAACGGCGCCTCGCCCCCTACGACATCCGCAATACCAAGATCGCGTTCCAGACCGAGGTCATCGAACAGGGCAATTGGAAGCTGACGCTCGAGAATAATCGGGAGTGCTACCATTGCTCGTCGAACCACCCTGAACTTTGCGTGTCGTTCATCGACCTTGATTTCGGCTACGATCCGCAAAGCTTGAGCGAGGAAGACCGGGCAGATGCCGAAAGGCATCAGGCGCTTTATGCCGAGCGCACCGAGCGCTGGGAGGCCGAAGGCTACCCATCCGCCGCGGTCGAGCAATTGGTCGACTGCGCCACCAATTTCCGCACGCAGCGGCTGATCATCGCCGGCAACGGTGAGTCCCAGACGCCGGACGCGACGGCGGCTTCGGCGAAGTTGCTGGGCTCGATGACGCGCAAGGATCTCGGCGACACCCACCTCTGGGGCCACAATTGCTGGAACCACTTCATGGGCGACCACGCGGTGACATCGCTGGTCATTCCGCTGTCGGCCGACCGGACGCTGGTCCGCACCAAGTGGCTGGTCCACAAGGACGCCGTCGAAGGCGTCGACTACGATCTTGAGAAGCTGACGAACGTCTGGATCGCCACGACCGACCAGGATTCCGAGCTGGTCGCGAGATCGCACGCCGGCATTACGGACCCCGCCTATGAGCCGGGGTGCTACTCGGCCTTCACGGAGGGGCATCTCGACAAGTTCTCGACCTGGTACATCGAGCGGATGCGCGCCCATGGCTATTGATGATCATCGGCCGGTCGACGCAACACGGCTGAAGGAGAACTGGGATCCGGAGCTCGACGATCGGCTATTGTGCGTCGACATCCACCAGGAGACGCACGACGTGAAGACGTTCACGTTCGTCTCCCCGGCCGGCAAGCATTTCGACTTCCACGCCGGTCAATACTTCCTGTTCGACCTTGACCTTGGCGACGCGGTGGAGAGCCGGTGCTACAGCATCTCCTCTTCGCCCCATCGCAAGAACGCGATCTCGATCACGGTCAAGCGCGTGGCCGGCGGCAGGATCTCCAACTGGCTGCACGACACTCTCACGCCGAACGCCACGGTGCAGGCGAAGGGGCCGCTCGGCGCTTTCCTCCGGCCGAGCGGCGCCGGCCGAAAATTTCTGTTCCTGTCCGGCGGTTCGGGCATAACGCCCGTGATGTCGATCGCGCGCGACCTGGCCGACCTGGCCGAGCCCGCCGACGTGGTGTTCGTCCATGCGGCGCGGTCGCCGCGCGACATCATCTTCCGGGACGAGCTCGCGCTGCTGGCGAACCGGGTCAAGGGATTTCGCCTGTTCCTGCTGCCGGAAGACATCGTCGGCGAACGGTCCTGGCCGGGGCTCTCGGGCCGGATCTCGAAATCGTACGTCTCCCTTGCGGTTCCCGACGTCGCCGAACGGATCGTCATGTGCTGCGGACCGGCACCGTTCATGAAGGCCGCGCGCGACATCGTCGCGGAATTAGGCGTGCCGGCAGCGAATTATCTTCAGGAGAGCTTCGACGAGCCGCCGCTCGAGGACGCCCCCATCAAGGATGATGGGGGGCCGGAGACGCAATCGTTCCGGGTCGATTTCGCGAAGCAGGCCCGCACGATCGAGGTCCCCGCCGGGCAGACCGTGCTCTCCCACGCGAAACGGCAGGGGATCAGACTTCCGTCGTCCTGCGCGAACGGGCTGTGCGGCACGTGCAAGTCAAAGCTGGTCAGCGGCACCGTCGATATGCACCACAACGGCGGCATACGGCAGCGGGAAATCGATGCCGGATGGTTCCTGCCCTGCTGCTCGAAACCCTTGAGCGACCTGGTAGTCGACCGGTAGCAGCCGCGTGCCCGTCATAAACCGCGCTCGGCGCCGGACGCCCTAGCCGCCGATCCGTTGGATAAGGTCACGCTTCGTTCCTCATTTGATGAGGCGCGGATCGGGAACGAGCCCGCCCTTTTTGATCTCGCCGAAAACGAAATGCGTTTCCCAACCGCCGATTCCCGGCAATTCCGATAGTTTTTCACGCACGAATTGCTCGTAAGTGTCGAGCGAGATGCTGAAGACCTGAAGGATATAATCCTGTGCGCCGGACATCAGGTAGCAGGCCGTAATTTCCTCTGTGCGCCGCACGGCTTCCTCGAAAAGCGTCATCGAATTCTTCTGCGAAGCCAGGCGGACCGTAATGAAAGCCATGATCGGCATGCCGAGCGCGCGGTGGCTGATGCGCGCTGAATAGCCGTCGATGATGCCTGAAGCTTCGAGCATCCGCACGCGCCGATGGCATGGCGACGGCGAAAGGTTGACCTTTTCGCTCAGCTCCTGATTGGTCAGGCGGCCATCGGCCTGCAAGGCTCGAATGATCTTGGAATCTATTCCATCCATTTCTGTTATCCTTAGCAAACCCTGCTAATGATAACAGAAATTGGCTCAAACATTGGCAAGTTTTGCAGCCATTTTGTTGATATATACCAGCCGCTTCTTTGGTGCCTAACGGCACAACGCATCAGGCAGAGGGCGGCAACCAATGGTCCATGATTTCGATCGCAAGATCGATCGACGCACGACGAATGCCCTGGCTATCGAGGGCTATCAGGCTTACCTGTTCGGCGCGGATGCGCCGAGCGAGGTTCGCGAAGATCTCGTCTCCATGTGGGTCGCCGACATGCAGTTCGCCGCCCCGCCTTCGGCGATAGAGGCGATGGCCGCGCGGCTGGAGCATCCGATCTTCGGCTACACGATGAATTTCGACGATGCGCTCTTCAATGCGTTCGGCGCATGGTGCGCCCGGCGCTATGACTGGGTCATCAGGCGCGAAGAGATGGAGCTGTCGCTCGGGGTGATTCCAGCGCTGTTCGACCTCATCGATTGCGCCTGTGCGCCCGACGAGAAAGTGCTAACCCTCACCCCCGCCTACGGCTATTTCAGACGCGCGGCCGACCATCACGGGCGTGAGTTCGTGACCTCGAAGCTCTTGAGGGACGGGGTCGACGTCCGCGTCGATTTCGCGGATTTCGAGGCGAAGGCTCGCGATCCCAAGGTACGCCTGTTCTTCCTGTGCCATCCGCACAACCCGACCGGCCGCATCTGGGGCGAGGACGAACTGCGGCGAATGGGCGAGATCTGCCTCGCCAACGATGTCTTGATCGTTTCGGACGAGATCCATTGTGATCTGCTGCGCAGCGGGCTGCGCCATGTGCCGATCGCGAAGCTTTTCCCGGGCGCGAAGGGGATCGTTACCTGCATGGCCGCGAGCAAGACGTTCAATCTCGCGGGAATGATGATGGCAACGATCATCATTCCTGACCCCGATCTGCGCGCGATTTGGCGCAAGCGCCACTATCCCCTGGTCAGTCCGATGGGGCTTGCTGCCGCGACCGGCGCCTATCGCGGCGGCGGCGAATGGCTCGATCAGCTGCGTCTCTATCTCGACGAAAACTTCTCGCTGCTCTCGCGGGTCCTGGCCGAGCGCCTGCCCCGCGCCCGTTTCCGGATTCCGGGAGCGACCTATCTCGCCTGGGTCGATCTGTCCGCCTACTTCCCGGCTGAAATAAATCTCACGCGCCTTTTCCTCGACGAGGCCGGCGTGATCCTCGAAGGCGGCGAGATGTTCATCGAGAATGGCGAAGGCATGGTTCGCCTCAATCTGGCCTGTCCTCGCGCCGAGCTGAAAGTTGCGCTCGACAGGATCTGCACGGCGGTCGCGTCGAAATATACCGGCTCTCCCGAAGAGCCGACCGATGAACCGTTGGCACCCCTGCGGCTCGACCGAAGCGTGCTCGACATGGCTTGACCGTCGGCTGCACCCTCAAGGCCGCGTGACGACGGCGCCGGCAAGCTGGCGCAGATTGACGGTCCCCACGGCTTCGCCTGACGGGCTGACGACCGCTACGTCCGTGACGGGCTCGTAGGCTGCCACACGGATGGCGTCCTCGAGCGTCGTGCCGCATGCGATACTCGCGCCGTTGGGCCGGTAGCCGGGCTCAACCGGCGACATGACGGCATCGACGCGGATGACGCGGCCGCGGTTCACCTCCTTGACGAAGTTGGCGATATAGTCGTCGGCCGGGTTCAGGACGATGTCCTGGCTGGTGCCCTGCTGGATGACCTCGCCGTCGCGCAGGATGGCGATCTTGTCCCCGAGCCTCAGCGCCTCGTCGAGGTCGTGCGTGATGAAGACGATGGTCTTCCTGATCTCCTTCTGGAGGCCGAGGAGAACCTGCTGCATGTCCATGCGGATCAACGGATCGAGCGCCGAGAAGGCCTCGTCCATCAACAGGATCGGCGCATCGTTGGCGAGAGCCCGCGCCAGGCCGACGCGCTGCTGCATGCCGCCGGACAGCTGGTTCGGATAGCTGCGCTCGAAGCCGGTGAGGCCGACCCGCTCGATCCAGTGCATGGCCGCCTCGACCTGCTTGGCGCGCGGCACGCCCTGCATTTCGAGGCCGTAGACGGCGTTGTCCAGCACATTGCGGTGGGGCAGCAGCGCAAACTTCTGGAACACCATGGCCGTCTTGTGGCGGCGGAACTCGCGCAACTCGCGCGGCCCCATCTTCACGACATCCTCCCCGCCGATCAGGACCTCGCCGGCCGTCGGGTCGATGAGCCGATTGATATGGCGGATCAGTGTCGACTTGCCCGAGCCGGACAGGCCCATGATGACCTGAATGTCCCCCGCCGCCATGGAGATGTTGATGTTGCGCAGGCCAAGCACGTGGCCATGGCGCTGGAGCATCTCAGTTTTCGACATGCCCTGCTCGGCGAGTGCCACCATGCCCCGGGCGTCGGGCCCGAAGATCTTCGAGAGATGCCTGATCTCGATACCATGGTGATTAGTGCGTCCGTCAACCATGGACGACCTCCCGGTGCTTCTGGAGCCGGCGGCCGTAGGCCTGGCTCACGCGATCGAAGATGATGGCGATGCCGACGATGGCGAGGCCGTTGAAGACACCGAGCGTGAAGTACTGGTTGGCGATGGCCTTCAGCACCGGTTGTCCCAGTCCCTGGACGCCGATCATCGAGGCAACCACGACCATCGCGAGCGCCATCATGATCGTCTGGTTGATCCCCGCCATGATCGTGGGCAGGGCGAGCGGCAGCTGGACGTTCAGAAGCTTCTGCCAGCTCGAGGAGCCAAAGGCGTCGGAAGCCTCGAGGATGTCTCTGTCGACCAGACGGATGCCGAGGTTCGTCAACCGGATCATCGGCGGCACGGCATAGATCACGACGGCGATCAGGCCTGGGACCTTGCCGATGCCGAGCAGCATGACGACCGGTATCAGATAGACGAAGCTCGGCATGGTCTGCATGACGTCGAGGATCGGATTGACGAGCTTCTGAAAGCGGTCGGACCGGGACATCAGGATGCCGATCGGCAGGCCCAACACGATCGACAGCACGGTGCAGACGAAGATCATCGAGATCGTCCGCATCGTGTCGTCCCACATGTCGAAGAAGCCGATGGTCAGCAACGTGATGAGGCACCCCAGCACCACCTTCAGGCTTCGGCTCGCCAGCCACGCGATCGCGAGGATGATGAGCGTAATGATCGGCCAGGGCGTCTGCGTCATGAACTGGTCGGCCAGTATCAGGAACTTCTGCAATGGCGAAAAGAAGCCGTCGATTGCATCGCCATTTGCGCGCGTGAACGCGCGGAACCCTGCGTCGATCATCTTCTTCAGATTGCGAAGAGCGTCGTCGTCCATATGCGGAAACTTGAAAAACCAGTCCATGCCGCGCCCCTGTTGAGAGAAGCCGACCCATCCGCAATTATTTTATTTTTTTGCTGTCGCGGCGCGTTTCCGGCGCGCCGCGACTTGGATTGGGTCAGAGTGCCGCTTTGATCTTCTTTGCCGCGTCCGGGGAAACCCATTTCGCCCAGATGTCGGGATTTTCCTTGAAGAAGTGTTTGGCACCTTCTTCGCCGCTCGCCTGATTGTCCGTCATCCAGGACATCAGCGCGTTGACGGTGGCATTGCTCCAGGCCCGCTTCTTCAGGTAGTCCATGACCGACGGGTTGACGCGCTCCGAGAAGGTCTTGGAAACCAGCGTATAGACATGGTCGACGGGCCAGGCATTCGGCTTCGGATCCGGGCAGCTGGCGACGGTGTTGCAGCGCTTCCACTCGGCAGCGTCGTGGGGCACGCCGGCGTCAAGTTTCACCATCGGATATTTGCCGAGCAGTGCCGTCGGCGACCAGTAGTATCCGACCCAGGCCTGCTTGCGTTCGTAGGCCTTCGCAATGGAGCCGTCGAGGCCGGCGGCGGAGCCCGTATCGACCAGGTCGAAGCCGGCGTTCTCGGCGGCGAAGGCCTTGTACAATTGTGCCGTCACCACGGTCCCGCCCCAGCCCTGCGGGCCGTTGAAGATGGCGCCCTTGCCGGCGTGTTCGGGATCCGGGAAAAGCTCCGGGTGCTTCAGCACGTCGCCGATCGTCTTCAGATCCGGATGTGCGTCGGCGACATATTTGGGGATCCACCAGCCTTGGACACCGCCGTCAGGCAGGGCTGTCGCGGCCGTGACCAGCTTGCCTTCGTCCATGCCGTGCTTGACGACGTCCGGCAGCAGGTCGATCCAAGCCTCGGGTGCGACATCAGGCTGGCCCTTCTCGGCCATGGAGGTAATCGTCGGCACGGTATCGCCGATGGTGACTTCGGCATCGCAGCCGTAGCCGTTGCTGAGGACGAACTTGTCGATGGCCGACAGGACTTCGGCACTTTGCCAATTCATGCTGGCGATTGTGACGTGACCACAGTCAGCGGCATGAGCGGCGGATGTACCGACCAGGAATGCGGACGCCAGACAAGTCGACGCAATTAGTCGCTTCATTCTAACTCTCCCTGTTGGGCTAACTCTCCCTGTTGGGCGGCATATTCTGCTTGGGCTGGGCACCGCCATTGCCAGCTTCGAGCGGTCGGTCAGGAGCTGTGCCCCAAAACCACCGATTTCTTGAGTGCCGCGGCAAGGCCTGCGGACACAGCCGCGTCGAAGCCGCCGGTTCGCATCGCTTCAATGGCGGCCGCGGTCGTTCCCCTGTAGTCGACAAAGCGGCCGACCGTTTCGGCGGGCTCCTCGCCGATTTGCTCGAAGAGATGCCCGGCCCCGATCACGATGGCGGTGACGCCTCGCCGGGCGACATCGGGGCTGATGCCGTGCGCGACGGCATCTTCGATCATGGCTGCGGCAAGGAGAGCCGGAAACGCGGGGCCCGAACCGGTGAGTCCGGTCAGATAGTCGAGATCAGCCTCATTCACGACCTCATCCTCGGTCCCGCAAGCGTCGAAGATGCTGCGCACGATGGAGCGGTCGTGGCCGCTCACGCCAACCGAAGCAACCCACGGCGTATAGGATTTTCCGACTTCGGCTGCCGCGTTCGGCAAGGCGCGAACGACACGGTTCGCCTTGAATTGCTCGGACAATTGCCCGAGCCGGATGCCGGCCATGACGGATATGACGAGCCTATCGCCGGCAACGACGGCCAGGGCCGGCCAGTCGGCCGGGCGCACCGAAACGATGACCACGTCCGAGCGGTCGACAAGCTCCTGATTGTCCCCTGTCCAGACGGCGCCTGGGAAACGCGCCGGCGGATCTCGCCGATAGGACAGCGTAAGCTGTTGCGGCGACGTGAGTTTTGCATTGAGGATCGACCGGACGATGGCACCGCCGAGCCATCCGCCTCCACCGATCACGCCGATCCGCAATGCGCCGTTCATCGCCGGAATCCTCGTCACTCAATCCTCGTCACTGCGGCGAATAGCCGTGTCTCGCAAAGAAGCGATCCAGCTCTCTTTGCTGCGGCGCCTGGCCCGTAAAAATCGCGACATATTCCGGAATCCGCTTCATGCGGACCGCGATATCTTCCTTGGCCTGCATCGTGATGTAGCCGATCTGGATAAGATAGGTCGTGCGTGCGCGGGCATCGGCCGACACAGCATTTTGGCCAAAGCGCACGAACATCTTGGTCAAGGCATCGAGCCTTATACGGTCCGCCTGCTGTACTTCGGACAGGATGTCTTGAGACTGCAGCGCCCAGCTCCGCACCGCGAACTCCAGCGGGGAATCGAATAATCTCCGATCGAGCCAGCAATCGAACAAATTGAGCATCGCCTCCGCGATGGTCTCGGCATAGGCCTCCGTTTGCTTGACGATATTTCCCGTATTCTTTTCTCGCCAGCGCGTGATCAGCGCTTGGAGAAGCGCCTCTCTATCCTCGAAGAACCAGTAGAAACTGGTGCGCGACAGATTCAGCTTCTTGGCGAGTGGCTGAATTTTCACGGCTTCAACGCCGGATTCGAGTAGCGACTCGTAGGCGGCCTCGAGCCAGACCTCTGGCGAGCCGCGCCAACCGCTATCGTTCAATGCTTGTTCCATAGGCTCTCCTACCAGATTACGAATGTCTGCACCAGAAAAATGTACACACATGTACTTTAGTAGTACGCACATGTCGTTGACATTGACACGTGTGTACATTTTCGATTAACCATCAGAGAAAATCCCCCGCTTGGAATCCGGCCGATGTCGAACGACCCCCTTCTGCAGCCTTTCCAACTCAAGCACCTGACGCTGCGCAACCGCATCATCGTGACCTCGCATGAGCCGGCCTATCCCGAGGACGGCATGCCCAAGGCGCGCTATCGGGCCTACCATGTGGAGAGGGCCAAGGGCGGCGTCGCAATGACGATGACGGCGGGCTCGGCCGCCGTTTCGAAGGACAGCCCTCCGGTGTTCAACAACCTGCTCGTCTACAAGGACGAGGTTGTTCCCTGGATCAAGGATCTGACGGACGCCGTGCACGAGCAGGGTGCGGCGGTGATGATCCAGCTCACGCATCTCGGCCGCCGGACACGCTGGGACAAGGCGTTCTGGCTTCCGGTCGTCTCGCCCTCCCATAACCGGGAGGCCGCCCACCGCTCTTTCCCGAAGAAGCTGGAAGACTGGGATATCGAGCGGATCATCAAGGACTATGCCGATGCGGCCGAGCGCATGAAAGCCGGCGGCATGGACGGCATCGAGCTGCAGGCCTACGGCCATCTGATGGACCAGTTCTGGTCTCCGCTGACGAACGAGCTCGATGGCCCTTACGGCGGCTCTCTCGATAACCGGCTGCGCTTCACCTTCGACGTGCTGAAGGAAATCCGCCGGCGTGTCGGCCCCGACTACATCGTGGGCGTCCGCTATACGGGCGATGAGACCCTGGAGGGCGGCCTCACCAAAGAGGACGGCATCGAAATCTCGAAGCGCCTCAAGGCGAGCGGCCTCGTCGACTTCCTGAATGTCGTCCGGGGGCACATCGATACGGATGCCGGCCTGACGGATGTCATTCCGATCCAGGGCATGGCCAATTCGCCGCATCTCGACTTCGCCGGCGAAATTCGCGCCGCCACCAACTTCCCGACTTTCCATGCCGCCAAGATCCCGGATGTCGCGACAGCGCGCCATGCGATCGCCGCCGGCAAAGTCGACATGGTGGGCATGACGCGCGCCCATATGACCGACCCGCACATCGTCCGGAAGATCATCGAAAAGCGCGAGGATGACATTCGGCCCTGCGTCGGGGCGAACTATTGCCTCGACCGCATCTACCAGGGCGGCTCGGCCTATTGCATCCACAACGCCGCGACCGGCCGCGAACTCACCATGCCGCACACGATCCCGAAGGCGGACGTGCGCAAGAAGGTCGTGATCGTCGGCGCTGGCCCCGCCGGCCTCGAGGCCGCGCGCGTCGCGGGCGAGCGCGGCCACGAGGTCGTCGTTTTCGAGGCGGCGGCCAACCCGGGCGGCCAAATCCGCCTTACCGCCCAAAATCATCGGCGTCGGGAGATGATCAGCATCATCGACTGGCGCATGGGCCAGTGCGAGAAGCTCGGCGTCGCCTTCCGTTTCAACACCTGGGCGGATGCCGCGACCGTCCAGGCGGAGAACCCGGACGTCGTGATCGTGGCTACGGGCGGGCTTCCCCATACCGAGGTCCTGACGCAGGGGAATGACCTCGTTGTCTCCTCCTGGGACATCATTTCCGGCGATGTGAAGCCGGGCAGCAACGTGCTCATTTTCGACGATGCCGGGGACCATGCCGGCCTCCAGGCGGCCGAGGTCATCGCCAACGCAGGTTCGAGAGTTGAAATCATGACGCCTGACCGGTCGTTTGCGCCGGAAGTCATGGCGATGAATCTCGTCCCCTACATGCGTTCCCTGCAGAAGCTCGATGTGACCTTCACCGTCACCTTCCGGCTCGGCGCCGTCGAAAAGAACGGCAACCAGCTGATCGCCCATGTCGGCAGCGACTACGGCGGTGTCGCAAAACAACGGCTTGTGGACCAGGTGGTCATCAACCACGGCACCATACCGCTGGACGAGCTCTACTTCGACCTGAAGCCGGCTTCGAGCAACCTCGGGGAGCTGTCGCACGATCATCTCATCGCCGGCGAGGCGCAGTCCGTCGTGCGCAACCCGGATGGCAAGTTCCAGCTGTTCCGCATCGGCGACGCGGTCGCCGCTCGAAACACGCATGCCGCGATCTACGACGCGCTGCGCCTGTTGAAGGACATCTAGCCGCCCCGCTCCTGAACTCGGGAATCGTGCCATGATCCATCGAAGCGAGGGCCTGCAACGGCTCGTCGATGCGGCGTTCAATGGGTTTGATCTCTGCGCCGGAGCCCCTGCCTCCCGCCGCTCGATCGCGAACATCTTCTCGGCGCTCGAAACGCCGGCTGCCGAGGCTACAGGCCAAGAAGGGCGCCTCCCTGTTTGCTCCTACCTTGATCAAGCCCTTGAGGTACGCACCTCCAATCCCGTTCTGCTGGACCTCGTCGCGGCATTCAGAGCCGTCGAGCCGTCGCTGCGATGGCGCCGGCGAGCCTCGAATGCGACCGCGAGCGAAAATTTTCCCGACGGACATGGGAACGCGATGATCCTTGGGCCCGGGGGGCTCGAGGATCGCCGGGATGCCTGGCTGGGCGTGACGCTCATGGCGCCCTGCGTTCGCTACCCCGATCACGATCATGCGCCGGAAGAGACCTATCTCGTCTTGTCGGAGGGCGAATTCCGGCACGGCGACAGCTCGTGGTTTGCGCCGGGTATCGGCGGCTCGTTCTTCAACCCGCCAGGCATCAGACACGCGATGCGATCGGGCGATCGCCCCTTGTTTGCATTCTGGGCGCTGTGGGCCGGCAGCCCGGCTTGACGATCATCGAATGGCGGCCGCCGGCCCGCGATGCGGGGAACGACCGCGTGATCCACAGCCATCTCCGGCTGGAACGCCTGCACCACACCCAGCCGCTGTTCCATCACCCATTCCGGAAGTGCCGCCATGCTTGAGGAAACGCCCCGTCATACCAGCCGACTGCTGAACATGGCCGTGCCGATGCAGGACACGGCCCCGCGCCAGGCGGTGCCGATCGATCCCGGCATCCTGGCCCGCATGGAAAAGATCGATCAGACCGCCCTGCTCCGCTATCGGCTGCAACGGCTGCGCGCCGAGTTGCGCAAGCGCGACTATGCCGGCGCCGTCCTCTTCGACCCGATGAACCTGCGTTATGCGACCGGCACGCGCAACATGGCGGTCTGGACCGCGCACGCCCCCAGCCGCTACGCCTTCGTCGCGACCGACGGGCCGGTGATCCTGTTCGAATTCACCTCCTCGCGCCACGTCACGGATGGCTCACCGATCGTGGACGAGGTGCGGCCCTGCACGCCCTGGATCTATTTTCTCGCGGGGGCCCGCACGGAGGAAAAGGCCCATCTCTGGGCCGATGAGATCGACAGCCTGCTTCGCCAGTATGGCGGCAGCAACCGCCGCCTTGCCGTCGACCGCTGCGATCCGCTGGGCGCCATGCGGTTGCAGAGCCATGGCGTGCAGCTGTTCGATGTGCAGGAAGCGGTCGAGCAGGCGCGCATGGTGAAATCGGCAGAAGAGATCGCCTGCGTGCAGTCCGCGATCGAGGTCTGCGACCTCGCCGTCGGCCGCATGCGGCAGGCGCTGGTGCCCGGCATCACCGAAAACCAGCTCTGGTCACTGCTGCACGAGACGAATATCGCGCACGGCGGCGAATGGATCGAATGCCGCCTGCTCGCCTCCGGGCCGCGCACCAATCCCTGGTTCCAGGAATCCGGCAATCGGGTGATCGAGGCGGGCGACATCGTGGGCTTCGACACGGATCTCGTCGGCCCCTTCGGCTATCTCGCCGATATCTCCCGCAGCTGGATCTGCCCGGACCGCAAGCCGAGCGATCGGCAGAAGCGGCTCTATGATCTCGCGACTGAGCAGGTCCTGTTCAACATGGAGCTGCTGCGTCCGGGCCTGACGTTCCGCGAGTTCGCGGAGAAATCCTGGTCAGTGCCGGATGAATACGTGCCGAACCGCTACATGATGATGCTGCACGGCTGCGGCTTCGTCGATGAATACCCGTCCATCGCCTATGTCGCCGACTGGCAGGACTGGGGCTACGACGGCGTGTTCGCGGAGAACATGGTCGTCTCCGTCGAAAGCTATCTCGGCGAGGTCGGCGGCCCGGACGGGATCAAGCTCGAACAGCAGGTCGTGATCGGCGCCGAGGGTGCGCGCGTCCTTTCGAAAACGCCGCTGATCGACGCGCTCGCAACGTGATCCGTAGTCGAGAGCCGAGCCGGGTGGGCCAAGTGATCGACAAGGGCACAACCCGGAACGGAAGGCAGGCTCCGGCGATCTGGCGAGGATCGCCTGGGCTTTGGCATTCGATTGGCAAAGTCGGAGCAATCAGGACGAATCGTCGCTCTCCGACCGGAACTCCTTACGCCCGTCCAGCGATCAATTCCACGCTCTCGGCAGCGCGGCCTTGCCGGAAGATGGTCTGCATTTGCGTCACGTCACGCTTTGGCGGTGCGCCAAACATGCGGGCGTATTCTCGGCTGAACTGCGAGGGGCTTTCGTAGCCGACCTCGAAAGCAGCCGCTTCGACGTTGAACGCACGGGAGACCATTAAGCGGCGTGCCTCGAGCAGGCGAAGTTGCTTCTGATATTGCAGTGGCGTCAGCGACGTCAGCGCTTTGAACTGACGATGGAAGGCGGAGGTGCTCAGCCGGGCGATCGCGGCCAACTCATCGATCCGAACGGTTTCCCTGAAGCGGCATCGCAAGCTGTGCATGGCGCTGATCACGCGCTGCGATGGGCTGTTCGCCAGCGCCATCCTGGCGACATCGCCGCCGTGAGGGCCGGTCAGAAGCCAATAGCAAATCTCACGCATGATGATGGGATAGAGCGTCGGTATCGCGCCCGGCGTATCAAGCAGGCGGACCAGGCGCAGCGCGCAGTCGGCCAGCGGGCCCTGAAAGTCCGTGACGAAGACGCCGCGGCCGGGCTCCCCACTCACCTTCGGCGGCGCATCCAGCCCCTCTGCGACGCTCCGCATGATCGCGAGATCCAACTCGATCGCGAGGACAAGACAGGGCTCGTCGGGGTTCGCTTCGACGACCCGGCCGATCGAGGGTGTCTCAACGCCGACCACGAGCGCCTGCCCCGCCCTGTACTCGAGGCGGTTGCCGCCGAACGTCGCCCATTTGGCACCTTGCGCCACGATGCACATGGCCGGCCTGGAGATCATGTGGCTCGGCGGCTTCGGGTGATCCGACCGCATCACGGCCAGCCCATCGATGGCCGTCATGAACGGACTCTCACCGGACTGACTATCGGTGTAGCGCAGGAGTGCTTCCGCCAACTGACCGGGCACGTTCGACCGTTCCTTTCACACTGAAACAACGAGGGAAAATATCTCGTCGAACAGGATCAGGCAAGAAAATGGAGAGTTCCGGCATTCCGCTCCCTGGCCTTCGGTCAGCATAATCAACCGAAGCAGGCAGCTTTGAAATGCCAACTCTTCGCGGAAAGTGTAATTATGTCAAATAGTAAGATCGCGATCGTCACCGGCGGCAGCCGGGGGATTGGTCGCAACACGGTCCTCTGCCTCGCCAAGCGCGGGGCCTCCTCGATATTCACCTACCACTCCAATCGGGCAGAAGCCGATAAGGTCGTAGCGCTTGCCGCGGACGCGGGCGCGCGGGCGATCGCCTTGCAGCTCGACACGGGCAATACGACCATGTTCGACGGCTTTGCCGGGCAGGTTCGGGAAGCCCTCGCCGAAATGGGCGCCCGGCGTTTCGATTATCTCGTCAACAATGCCGGCACATCATCGAACGCGAGCTTGGAGTCGATAACCGAGCCGGAGATGGACGCGCTCTACAGCGTCCATTTCAAGGGCGTGCTGTTCCTGACGCAAAAGCTGCTGCCTCTCATGAACGACGGCGGCCGCATCGTGAATATTTCCTCAGGCCTGGCCCGCATCGCCTCGCCCAATCGCATCGGATACGGACCGATGAAGGCGGCCGTCGAAGCGCTGACCCGGTATATGGCCCTCGAATTGGGGCCGCGCCGGATCACCGCCAACGTCGTTGCGCCTGGCGCAATCGCCACGGATTTCAGCGGCGGCATCGTTCGGGACAATCCGCAGGTCAACAAGCGGATCGCCGACCATACGGCGCTCGGCCGCGCCGGCCTGCCGGAGGATGTCGGGCCGGTGATCGCGGCGCTGCTGTCAGACGACTTCGGCTGGGTCAACGCCCAGCGGATCGAAGTCGCGGGCGGCATACAGATCTAGGGGGCTTCATGTCAGAAGCCGCCACGCAAGCCCCCGCCGATCGCAAGGCGTACATCGTCACCGGCCCGACCTCGGGCATCGGCCGGGCGACGGCCCTGGAACTGGCCAAGCATGG
Source organism: Aliidongia dinghuensis (assembly GCF_014643535.1). NCBI lineage: Bacteria > Pseudomonadati > Pseudomonadota > Alphaproteobacteria > Rhodospirillales > Dongiaceae > Aliidongia > Aliidongia dinghuensis. The sequence goes on from NZ_BMJQ01000020.1 coordinate 58,491, forward strand.
CACGATCGTGCTGGTCAGCCGCGACCGCCAGAGGCTCGACGACGTCCAGAAGACGATCGAGCAAAGCGGGCGGAGCGCGGTGTCGATCGTGTGCGATCTGTCGGATATCGCCAGCGTTCGGCGTGCGGCCTCAGAGATCATCGCGCTCGATCTGCCGATCGCCGGCTTGCTCAACAATGCGGGCATAATGCAGATGCGCCCGACGAGGAATGCGCTGGGCTGGGATATGTCGTTCGCAACGAACCACCTCGGCCCGTTCGCGCTGACCGAGGCGCTCGCGCCGCATCTCCCTGACGGCGCTCATGTCGTCTTCGTCGCGTCCGCAGTGGAAGACCCGGAGCGCAAGCCGGCTGTGGCCGCGGGTTTTCGGGGTGGTCGCTATATCTCCGCCGAGGCGAGCGCGCGCGGCGAATGGAAACCCGGCGGCGCCAAGCGGCCGGGCTTCGACGCCTACGCAACGTCCAAGCAAGCCGTCCTCGCCGCGGCGATGGCCTTCGCCCGCGAGACGCCGCGTCTGCGCTTCAACGCGGTCGAGCCGGGCGTCAATCCGACCACCGCTCTCGCGCGCGACGTCGGCGTCTTCGTGCGCATTCTGTCGAAATACATCATCCCAGCGCTCGTGCCGCTGCTCATACCCTTCATCAAGGTCTTGAGCACCCCGGAGCGAGCTGCGCGTGTGATTACCAAAATAATGATCGATGGCTCCAAGCAGACCGGCGTCTATTACGACGAGGGCGGTCATCCGATGTCTGGCTCCGCGCGCGTGTGCGACCCGAAGTTCCAAGACCGCGTCGTCGCGGAGACGCGCGCTTTGCTGTCGTCGGTTCGAGCCTCACGCGCCGAAACGGCATGAGCGGCGGAACATCCACGGCGCAGAGGGACACGGCCGGCGTGGCACTCGATCCGATGCACGCCGCTTATTGATGCGGCTCAGACGCCGGCCCCCGCGGGTCCGAACGGTAGGAACCGTTCCCGTTCCTCGGCAAAGCGCCGGGTAAGGAAGGCCCGGCAGGTCGCGACGCGCTTCACCGCATGCGTGTCCGGGTGCGACAGCATCCAGTATGTCCGCACGAACGCCACGTCCGGCATGATGCGGACGAGGTCCGGCTGATCCACCGTCGTGAAGTCGTGCAGCACGCCGAGGCCGACGCCCGAGCGGATCGCCTCCAGCTGCCCCATGACGCTGGCGCAGCGGAACAGGCTGGCGCCGGGCACTTCGAGCGCCGTCGCATAGTCGAGCGCGGCCGCATAGGCGAAGTCTTCGACCCCGGTCACGACGACGTGGCCGGCCAGTTCCTCCTTCGACCGTGGCGCCCCGGCCCGCTCGAGATACCGGCGCGACGCATAGACGCCGAGACTGTAGTCGAGCAGCTTCGAGACGATCAGCCGGCCATGGCTCGGGCGATCCAGCACGATCGCGATGTCGGCCTCCCGCCGCGATAGCGAGAAGGCGCGCGGCAGCGGCACGAGCTCGATCGTCAGGCCCGGGTGGCGGGCCGCGAGCACGCCCAATTCCCGCGCCAGAAACCGATTGCCGAGCCCATCGGGCGCGCCGATGCGCACGGTACCGGAGACGTCGGCCTCGTCGGCGCGCAAGCCCTCGAACGCCACCAGGACCTCCGCCTCGACCCGCTCGGCGACGGGCAGCAGCTGCTCGCCCGCCTGGGTCAGCACCGATCCCGCCGGCCGCCGGACGAACAGCGCCGTGCCGAGGCTCGCCTCGAGCGCATCGAGGCGGCGCGCCACCGTCGCATGGTTGAGGCCGAGCTTGCGCGCCGCCGACAGCAATTGGCCGTCCCGCGCGACCGCCAGGAAGACCCGCAGGTGATCCCAATCCATATGACATCAATTTCCGCACATCTATTGCTGAATACTCGGCATTGATGCGCATTTTATCAAGCAAGAAGATCGGCCACGGCAGGCGTAATGCCGCGTAGCAGGGAGGAATGGGATGTCTCAAGAGATCCACCACTTCATCGGCGGGCGCCGGGTCGCGGGCCGACGCGTGCGGACGTCGAGCGTGTTCAACCCGGCGACCGGCGAAGAGACGGGCAGCCTGTCGCTCGCCAGTGCGGACGAGGTGCGCGAAGCAGTCGCCATTGCCCGGCAGGCATTCCCCGCCTGGGCCGACACGACGCCGCTGCGCCGCGCCCGCATCCTCAACCGCTTTCTCCATATCCTCGAAAGCCGGACGGACGAGCTGGCCGCCGTCATCACGGCCGAGCACGGCAAGGTCTTGAGCGACGCCAAGGGCGAGATCCAGCGCGGCATGGAAGTGGTCGAGTTCGCGACCGCGGCGCCGCAGCTGCTCAAGGGCGAATACACCGCGGATGTCGGCACCGCCGTCGACAGCTACGGCGTGCGCCAGCCGCTCGGCGTCGTGGCCGGCATCACGCCGTTCAATTTCCCGGCCATGGTGCCGATGTGGATGTTCCCGGTGGCGCTCGCCTCAGGCAACTGCTTCATCCTGAAGCCGTCCGAGCGCGATCCGTCCGCGAGCCTGCTGCTGGCCGAATGGCTGAAGGAAGCGGGCCTGCCGGACGGCGTGTTCAGTGTCGTCCAGGGCGACAAGGAAGCGGTCGACGCCTTGCTGATCGACCCCGGCATCGCCGCGGTGAGCTTCGTCGGATCGACGCCGATCGCCCGCTACATCTACGAGACCGCGGCCCGCACCGGCAAGCGCTGCCAGGCGCTGGGCGGCGCCAAGAACCATATGGTGGTCATGCCCGACGCCGACCTCGACCAGGCGGTCGACGCGCTGATGGGCGCCGCCTACGGCTCGGCCGGCGAGCGCTGCATGGCGGTTTCGGTCGCGGTCCCGGTCGGCGAGCGCACCGCCGACGCGCTCATCGAACGCCTGATCCCCAAGGTGCAGGCCCTCAAGATCGGCCCGGGGACCGACCCGGAGGCCGAGATGGGGCCGCTCGTCACTCGGCAGCATCTCGCCAAGGTGCGCGGCTACATCGATGCCGGCGTTGCCGAGGGCGCCAAGCTGCTGGTCGACGGTCGGGACTTCCGCCGCCAGGGCTACGAGGACGGCTATTTCATCGGCGGCACGCTGTTCGACCATGTCACGACCGACATGACGATCTACAAGGAAGAGATCTTCGGGCCGGTGCTGTCGGTCGCCCGTGCCCCGGACTACGCCACCGCGGCGCGCTGGATCAACGAGCACGAGTTCGGCAACGGCACCGCGATCTTCACCCGCGACGGCGATACGGCGCGCGAGTTCGCTCACCGCATCCAGGTCGGCATGGTCGGCGTCAATGTGCCGATCCCCGTGCCCATGGCCTTTCACTCCTTCGGCGGCTGGAAGGCGTCGCTGTTCGGCGACCATCACATGCACGGGCCCGAGGGCGTGCGCTTCTATACCAAGCTCAAGACCGTCACCGGCCGCTGGCCGACCGGCATCCGCGCCGGCGCCGAGTTCGTCATGCCGACGATGAAGTAGGTGGCACTGTTCCGGGTCGCTTCGCGGCGGCCCGGAACGTCTCATTTCGGAAGCGGAAAGGTCGCTTTCAGGGGGGGGATCGTCGCCTCTGTGGAGTGGCGCCCGCCAAGGTCCTGACGCGCAGGGACTTCGTCAGGCCACCGGCGATCCGTGTCGAACGATCGGCTTGATCGTGCAGCCGCTTTCCGAATCCACGACTGCCTGGTTGATGTCGTCGAAATCGTAGAAGCGGACGAGGCGGTCGAACGGAAATTCGCCGCGGCGATGGAGCTCGATCAGATAGGGAATAAACAGGTCCGGCCGGCTGTCGCCCTCGACGATGCCCCGGATATGGCGGCCGCCACTCAGGAGATGGGTGAGATCGGCACTGAGCCGCGCGCCGGCCGGCGACGCGCCGACGATGCCGCAGGCGCCGCGTGGTGCCAGCACGCTCACCGCCTGCTCGATCACGGCCGGCACGCCGGTCGCGTCGATCGCGAAATCGACGCCGCAGCCGGTGAGTTCGAGGATCCGGGCGGCCGCATCCGAACCGCCGGCAATCAGGTCCGTCGCCCCCAGTTCCTGGGCGAGATCCAGCCGGCCCGGGTGCAGGTCGATCGCGATGATCCGGGCAGCGCCGACGATGCGCGCCGCCATGACGGCGCTGAGGCCGACCGAGCCCAGGCCGAACACGGCAAGGCTCTGCCCCGCCCCGACCTTGAGCGCGTTCATGACCGCGCCGGCGCCGGTCTGCAGGCCGCAGGCAAGCGGCCCCAGGAGCTCGAGCGGCGCCTCCTTCGGCACCGGCACGACATTGCGCTCGTGGCAGAGCGCATGGCTCGCGAAGGATGACTGGCCGAAGATGTTGCCGTGGATCGTCTCGTCCCGGCGCGACAGGCCGCTGCTGCCGTCGGGCCGAGCGCCCAGGAAGTTCCGGCCGAAGAAATCATGGCAATAGGCCTCGGCTTCCGCCTGGCAGCTCGGGCATTCGCCGCACGAATTGAAGCTCATCACGACCGGGTCGCCCGGCGCGACCTTGGTGACGCCGGCACCGACGCGCTCGACGATGCCGGCACCCTCGTGGCCCAGCACGACCGGCTGCGGCACCGGCAGATGCTGGTCGCGCATCACCATGTCCGTGTGACACACGCCCGTCGCCACCACGCGGACCAGCACCTCGCCTGGCCGCGGCTCCTCGAGCTCGAGCAGCTCGACCGAAAAGGGAGCACCGGGCTCACGCGCCACCGCTGCCTTGATCCTCATCGCACCTCCCCTGGGCGCCGCGTGGAAACGCGGCTGCTTGTTCCTGTCTCGATTATTCGACGGAGATCAGCGCATCGAGCGCCAGCGCGCCCTCTCCGGCCGGAAGCAGCACCACCGGATTGATGTCGACTTCGGCAACGGCCGGATTGGCCAGCATGAAGGCGCCGAGCCGGGCCGCGATCCGGGCGGCGGCGTCGACGTCGAGCGGCGGGCTGCCGCGGAAGCCGCGCAGCAGCGCCCCCGCCTTCAGCCGATGGAGCTCTTGGACGATGGCCTCGTGGCTGAGGTCGGGCGGCAGCAGGCGGACGTCGCCCAGCGCTTCGGCCAGCACGCCACCCAGGCCCACCAGCAGCACCGGCCCCCAATCAGGATCGTTGCGGGCGCCGACGATCAGTTCCGTGCCCTTGCGTCCCATTGCTTCGACCAGTACGCCGTCGAGCGCCAGTCCGGGCCGCGCGGCGCCGATTGCCCGATGCAGCCGATCCCAGCCCTCGGCGAGCGCCACCGCCGTGGCGAGGCCCAGCACGACGCCGCCGACGTCGCTCTTGTGCGAGAGGGCCTGCGACTGCGCCTTCAGCGCCACCGGATATCCCACGCGCTCCGCGATCGCCTGCGCCTCGGCGAGCGTGCCGGCGAGAGCGCCCTCCGGGACGGGAATCCCGAGCGTCTGCAGGATCGCCTTCGCGCGATATTCCGGAATGACGCCGGGCGAGAGCACGAGCGGCACCACGGGTTCGACCGGCACCGCCCGCTCCGCCTGCCCGGCGCGAGCAAGGCAGGCGCGGGCCAGGCAGGCGATCGCGGCGAGCGCCCGTTCCGCGGTCGGGAAGAATGGCACACCGAGCGCACGCAGTTCGTCGACATAGGCGGACGGCACCTCGGCACCCTCGTCCAGGCCCGCGAAGATCAGCGGTTTCTCCGGCCGGAGCCGCTGGATCGCCGAGAGGATGGCCGGGAATTTGAGCGCGCAGGTTTCCGGATCGGACAGGATGATGCCCATCAGCACGGCGCCGTAGGCAGCGTCACCCAGCAGCGCCGGCAGCGTGCGGTTATAGAGATCGGGGTCGACCAGCGCCTGTGCCGTCAGGTCGAGCGGGTTGGTCGGCGGGATGAAATCGGGCAGCGCCGCGCGGAGCAGGGCGGCGGTCTCGGCACCGATCGGCGGCAGGTCGAGCCCGACCTCCTCTGAGAGATCAAGCGTCACGGCCTTGAAGGCACCGGACTCCGTCATCACCGCAGCACCACCCTGCGGCAGGGTCGGGCAGCGCGCCATGATCTCCGCGACGTCGAGCAGCATTTCCAGCCGATCGACGACGACGACGCCGGCATGGCCGACCTTGGTGCGCATGACCTGATAGTCGCCGACCATGGCACCGGTGTGGGTCGCGGCCGAGGCGCGGGCGGCACTGCTGCGCCCCGGATGCAGCAGGACGAGACGCTTGCCTCGGCGCCGCGCCTCCCCCGCAAGATCGAGAAAGCGGCCCGGCTCGCGGAACTGCTCGACGATCATGGCGATGACCGGCACCTGCGGATCGTCGAGCAGCTCTTCGAGATAGTCCTCGATGCCGCTCGCCGCCTCGTTGCCGGTCGAGACCGAATAGGCGAGGTTGAGGCCGCGGTGCCGCAGCCCGACGGTCAGCACCGCCGCCATGGCGCCGCTCTGCGACAGGATCGCGATGCCAGCGCCGTCGGAGGGCCGGTGCTGGGGAATATCGACGAAGGTCAGCGGCGCGCCGTCGACGTAATTCACCATGCCGAGGCAGTTCGGCCCTTCGACGGCCATGCCGTGGGTCCGCGCGATCTCGGCGATCCTGGCCTGATCGGCGCGCCCGCTCTCGCCGGCCTCGGCAAAGCCGGCAGAGAACACGATGGCACCGCCGATGCCCTTGCGGCCGCACGCCGCGAGCACTTCCAGGACCGCCGCGCGCGGAATGGCGAGCACGACGCAGTCGACGCCGTCGGGCAGATCGTCGACCGACCTGAGGCAGGGTCGGCCGTACAGCTCGGTATATTTCGGGTTGATGAGATGGATCTCGCCGGCATAGCCCGCCCGGTCGAGATTGCGCAGCACCGCCGAGCCGAGCGCGGTCGGCGTCGCCGAGACACCCAGGATCGCGACGGAGCGCGGCCGCAACAGGCGTCGGATGGCCGTGGGATCGGCCCTCCGCGGATGAACGCGCGTCATGGCCGGCCCCTCACTTCTTGTAGCTGGCGAGGCCGGGCTTGAAACTCTTGTCGTCCAGGAACTGCTTCATGCCCTTCTCCCGGCCCCCGTCCGGATCGCGATGGAGCGCCTGGTCGAGCTTGGCATAGAGATAATCCTCGTTCTGCTCCCACGTGAGCTCGCGGCAGCGCTTGAAGCCGTTCTTGGCCGCGCGCAGCACGACCGGGTTCTTGTCGAGCAGCTTCAGCGCGAGCTCGATCGTCTCCTCGCGGAGCGACGCGAGCGGCACGGCCTTGTTGACCAGGCCCATCGCCGCCGCCTCGGCCCCGCTGAACGTGTCGCCGGTCATGATGTAGTGCAGTGCCGCGCGGTGCCCGATCGTGTCGGCGAGCGCCTTGCTCACCAGATTGCCGGGCGGGATGCCCCAGTTGATCTCGGACAGGCCGAAGACCGCCTCATCGGCCGCGATCGCGAGGTCGCAGGCGACGAGCGGCGAGAAGGCGCCGCCGAAGCACCAGCCGTTGACCATGGCGATGGTCGGCTTGCTGTAGGTCCTGAGCACGCGCCATTGCCAGGTCGAAGCGTCGCGTCGCACGCGCTCCTGCATGATTTCCGGCTGCCCGTCAGTCTCGCGGAAATATTCCTTGAGATCCATGCCGGCCGACCAGGCAGCCCCCTCGCCGGTCAGCACGACCACGCCGGCGTCACCGTCGAGCTCCAGGTCCTCGAGCGCCTCGAGCATCTCCTTGTTGAGCGTCGGGCTCATGCAGTTCCGCTTGTCCGGCCGGTTGAAATACAGCCAGGCGATGCCGTCCGCGATTTCGACTTTGACGGTTTTCCATCGGCCTTCGTAGGACGCCATGACATGCTCCTTGGGTGAGATTTTCCCCATGCGACGAGTGTCTTCCATGGGTTCGATTAGTTTGTTATGATAGATAACAATTATGCACGATGTCAATTGACGCCGCAGGCTGAACAGCGGCAAATCGCGCGAATGGGATGAACCGAACGCAGTGGCGGAGGGCCGGCAAACTGCGGAAGATGAGGGTGGAATTCATTGCCGAACAAACGACTAGAGGAGACGCGCGTGCGTCGTGCTGCCGGTGGCCGCAAGTCGGCCGAGACGGCGCCGTCCGTCGAGAACGGCAACCTGAACACGATCGAAACGGTCGATGTCGGTCCGCTCCCCACGATCCTGGGCTATGCGCTCCGGCGCGCGCAGCTCGCCGTATTCAAGGAGTTCCAGGCGCGGTTCGAAGCGATCAACATCCGGCCGTCGCAGTTCGGCATCCTGACGGTCATCGCGCGCAATCCGGGCATCAAGCAGACCCAGGTGAGCGAGGCGCTCTACATCAAGCGCGCCAATCTCGTCCGGCTGCTCGACGAGCTCGAGGCGCGCGACCTCATCCGCCGCGACGCCTCCGTGCACGACCGGCGCTCCCACTCGCTCAACCTGACCGCCTACGGCACGCTCTTCGTCGCCCAGATGGAGGAGATCCATCGTCAGCTCGAAGACCATCTGGCCGACCTGCTGGGCAAGGAGGCGAAGGCCTCGCTCCTGAAGATGCTGCATCTGCTGATCGCCAGCGCGCCGGGTGCCGACGATCTCGCGGCCGACTACGACTGACAGCTCAGCCATCGATCTCGGCCTGGCAGACGCCCAGCGGCACGGCGCGGCTGCGCCGGCCGCCGTTCAGGAGGAAGCAGGCGAGCGCTGGCAGCAGGACAAGCGCGCCCAGCATGTTCCAGATGAACATGAAGGCGAGCAGGATGCCCATGTCGGCCTGGAACTTGATCGGCGAGAACGCCCAGGTCGCAACCGCGAGGCCGAGCGTGCAGCCGGTCAGCACCACGACCCGCCCGGTGAACAGCAGCGCCCGGTAATAGGCTTGGGACAGGGACATGCCCTGGCGCAGATGGGCCTGGGTCACGGTCAGCACATAGAGCGCGTAATCGACGCCGATGCCGACGCCGAGGGCGATCACCGGCAGGGTCGCGACCTTGACGCCGATGCCGAGCGAGACCATCAGCGCCTCGCACAGCGTCGAGGTGAGGATGAGCGGCAGCACCGCGCAGACGACGGCGCGCCAGGAGCGAAACGCGATGAAGGACAGCACGACGACTGCGCCGTAGACCAGCACCAGCATCTCGGAATTGGCCTGCTTCACGACGATGTTCGTCGCGGCGTCGATGCCGGCATTACCGGCCGCGCGCAGGAAATGCGCGTCGGCTCTGTCGTTCTTCTGGGCGAACTGGCCGACCGCGTCACTGACCGCGGTCAGCGTGTCGGCCTTGTGGTCCTTGAGATAGGCGTAGACCGCAAGGAAGTCGCAATTGACGTTGAACACGTCGCGCGGCGCCCGGTTGACGACGAAATTGAGCGTGTCCTGGTTGCGCGGCACGTCGTACCAGCGGGCGTTGCCCTCGTTCATGCCCATGCCCATGCGCTTCGCGACGGTGGCGAGCGATAGGGTGCCCTCGACACCCGGCAGCTGGGCCAGGTCCCATTCGAGCGCATCCACCCGCATGAGCGTGTCGTAGCGCGCGCATTGCCCGGGCGGCGTCGTGACCATGGTCACGAAGATGTCGCTGCTCGCGGCGTAGTTGGCCGTGATGTAGGCGTCGTCGCGGTTATAGACCGAGTCCTGGCGCAGCTCCGGGGCACCCTGCTCGAGATCGCCGATCTTCAAGTGATGGCCGACGGCAGCCGCGCCGAGGCCAAGCAGCACGGCGCCCGCGACCGCCGCACCGGCGACGCGCGGCTCGGTAAAGCGGTCGAGGAAGTGCCAGAACGGGTGCCGCGCCTCATCCGCCGCGAGCGCGCGCTCGGCCGCGGCCAAGCTGCGCCGGGCAGCCATGGCGCTGACGCCCAGATATGACAGGAGGATCGGCAGCAGCACGAGGTTGGTGAAGATCAGCACGGCAACGCCGATGCTGGCGGCGATCGCCAACTCCTGGATCACCCGGATCTGGATCAGCATCAGCACGGCGAAGCCCACGGCATCGGCCAGCAGCGCGGTCAGGCCCGCGACGAACAGGCGGCGGAACGTATAGCGGGCGGCGATAAGCCGGTGCGTGCCGCGGCCGATGTCCTGGGTGATGCCGTTCATCTTCTGCGCGCCATGGCTCATGCCGATGGCGAACACCAGGAACGGCACCAGGATCGAATAGGGATCGAGCTCGTAGCCAAGGCTCGGCAGCAGCCCCAGAAGCCACACGACCGCGATTGAGGAGCAGGCCATCACCACGATCGTGCTGCGCAGGCAGCGCGTATACCAGAACAAGAGGCCCGAGCAGATCAGGATCGCGATCAGGAAGAACGCCAGCACCTCGTGCATGCCGATGATGAGGTCGCCGACCATCTTGGCGAAGCCATTGATGTGGATGGCGATCTTGTCCGACTGATGGGCCTGCCGCAGCGCCTCCAGGCGCTGGCTGAACGCGCGGTAGTCGAGCCGCTGGCCGGTCTCGGCATTGCGCTCCATGAGCGGCACCAGCACGATGCTCGACTTGAAGTCGGATGCCACGATCTGGCCGATCTCGCCGGAGCGCTCGACGTTGCGCCGCACCGCGTCCAAGGCCGCCGGCGAGCCGTCGTAGGTGTCGTCGATGACCGGCCCGCCGTCGAGCCCGTCCTCGGTGACACCGGTCCAGCGCGTCGCCGGCGTCCAGAGCGACTTCATATACGGCCGCTCGACGCCGGGGATCAGGAACACCTCGTCGTTGATCTGGCGCAGCGTCTCCAGGTAGTCCTTGTCGAAGATCGTGCCGCTCCGGTTCTCGACCGCGATGCGCACGACGTTGCCGAGCGCCGCCAGATCGTTCTTGTGCTCGAAGTAATTGACGATGAACGGCTGCTTCGTCGGGATCATCTTCTCGAAGCTGGCCGCGAGCTCGAGCTTCGTCGCCTGGTAGCCGAGGACGAGCGTCGCCAGCACGCAGACAAGAACGATCGCCAGGCGATTGTTGAACAGGATGCGTTCGAGCAGGCTGCCGGACGACCGGTCGAAATCCTTGAGATCCCGGATGGCGGGCGGCTCGATCGGCGAGATGTCTCTATTCACTGTGCGATTCCCTGTGCGTTAGCCCCGCGGACGAGCGCCGCCGGGACGCGGACATTGCCGCCGGGCCCCGCGACGACGAGCGCGTCGCTGCCGGCCGCGGCAAGGCCGAAGCAGGGGGTGGGGTCGGGCAGCCGCATATCCTCGAAGCTGCGGCCGTCGTCCCGGCTGCGCGCGAGCGTGCCGGTCTCGTCTGCCAGCAGGACCGTGCCGTCCGCGAGCACGGCGCCGGCATTGATGCTGGCCGACCGGCTGCCGATGCGTGCCCAGTTCACCCCATCCTCGCTGCGGAACAGCGCCCCGCGCAGGCCGAAGGCGACGAGCGCGCCCGATCGGGTGGTCACCGCGCCGAACAGGCTGCCTCGGCCGACCGGCTTTTCGGCCTGGAAGCTCTGGCCGCCGTCGGTCGAGCGGAACACGGCGCCCTGCTCGCCGACCAGCACGAGAGCATCGGGCGTCGCGGCGATGCCGTAGAGGTGATGGCCCGCCGGATTGTCGATCTCGCCCATGATCGAGCGCCAATGCCGGCCGCCGTCGTCGGTCCGGAACGCAAGCCCGTAGGCGCCGACGACCAGCCCCCGGGTCTCGTCGAGGAAGCGGACGTCGAGCAGCGGCTTGTCCGGGCCGTCGGCGACCAGGCCTTCCGCCTCACGCATCCGACGCTGGACTGCGGCGTCGCCTGGCGCCCGCTCGAGCGCCGCCTTGGCCGCCGCAAGCTCGATCGCCGCGGCCTCGACGCCGTCGAACGCCTTCGCCCAGGTCTCGCCGCCGTCGCGGGTCTGGAGCAGCACGCCGCCATTGCCGACGACCCAACCGGTTTGGGGCGCCGGGAACGTCGCCGCCGTCAAGGTCGCGCGGACCGGCGAGCGCACCTGGCGCCAGGATGCCCCCTGATCGTCCGACAGCAGGATCGTGCCGCGTTCGCCGACGGAGACCAGCCGCTCGCCGGTCCAGGCGACCGCGGTCATCAGCAGGTGGAGGCTGTGCGGCGACAGGGCCGACGGGTTCTTCAGCGGATCGGCCGTGCCGCCGGAGAGGTCGGCGAGCGACGCGGCCGAGGCCGTCGCCGCCAGCAGCAGCATGGATGCGCCGAGGAAGGTTGCTCGCAGCATGGCGACGCCCTGGAAATTGAAAATCTGAAGAAGCCCGAAAAATTGGGAGCGGCCTTTCCCCCCGCCGCTCCCCAAGGCTCAGGGGAACTAGCGGACGCCTTCCGAGGCGAGCGAGTCGCCGGTGAAGAAGCTGTCGGGACGCGGCGCCACGTTCTTGTAGTAGCCGTCGTTGAAGACCTCGATCGCGCTGTAGGTGCCGGCCTGCAGGTTGTGGACGATCGTGGTGTCGATGAAATCGTAGCCACCGTCGGCGACGTTGAGCGGCAGCATGTAGGCCGTGCGCCACAGCTTGCCGTCGGCGTCATAGCCGTCGGTCATGAGCGCCGCATAGCTGTCCTCGTCGAAATAGACCCGCTTCTTCGGCACGACATGGCGCTTGCCGGACGCGAGCGAGAGCTCGACGACCCAGACCCGGTGCAACTCCCAGCGCAGCTTGTCCGCGTTCGGGAAGTGGGCCGTGAGCGCCTGCGCCGACGGCAGCTGGAAGAATGCGTTGTCGTTGTAGGGGACGTAGATTTCCTGCTTGCCGATCAGCTTCCAGTCATAGCGGTCGGGCGCACCCCAGAAGCCGAACACTTCGTCGAAATAATTGGCGCCGGAAGCCACGAAGTCGGGCGTGTCGTACCCCACGGTCGGCGCCCGGCGCACCCGGCGCTGGCCGACCAGGTACTGCCAGGCCTGGCGCGGCGTCGAAGGATCGACGCTGTCGCGGATCACCAGCATCTCGCCCGCCTTGAACGCCGGCCCCACGTTCTGCAGCCGGCCGAAGGCATATTCGCCGTCCCATTTGTCGGCCGAGCCGTCCTGCTCGTAATAAGGCGACTGATGATTGTCGATGGCGCTCACCGTCATGGTGACCGAGCCGTCGGAATTGCCGGTGAAATTCTGGATCCGGTAGCTGTTCGACGGCGACACGTAGCGCAGCGTGTGGTTCCAATAGAGTTCGATGCCGGATTTCGGCATCGGGAACGGCGTACCGCCGTAGACGCCCTTGACCGACTGGCCGTTGTCGCCAAGCTGGCCGTTCACCGCGTTCTTCAGGTCATTGTCATAGACCCATTGCGGGGCCGCGAACGTCCGGTGCGACGGATAGACCGTCAGGTGATAGTCCGGATACTTGGCAATCAGCGCCTTCTGGCCTTCGCTGAGCTTGCCGGCATATTGCGCCACGTTCTTCTGATCGATGACAAAGAGCGGCTTCTCGTTCGGGTATTGATCGGCCGGCAGCGGGCCCGTGCTGGGGACCAGCGCCTTGGTGAGGCCGCCGTCCCAGGCCGGGATGGAGCCGTCCTTGTTGCCGGCCTTCTCGGCGCCGAACGGCGTCAGCTCGTGCCCGAGCTTCGCCGCCTCCTGCGGCGAGATGCCGGCCTCGGCGGCACCTGCGAGCAGGAGCGTCGCCGTGAGCGCCGCGCCGAGCGCGGCCGTGCTGTTCTTCCTCATGTTTCCTCCCCGGCTCAGAACGTGCGCGACAGCGAGAACGCGATGAAATCGCGGTCATGCAGATCCTGCGCATAGGACAGGTAGCGCGCCGCACCGCCTGCCGTTGGTTGCCCCTTCGGGCCGAAGTAGCTCGTGTAGGTGAGCGAGACGTTCCAGACGTTGTCGTACTTGCCCTTCACGCCGAGGCTGAGGTCGCCGACGTTCTGGGCGTTGAAGTTGCCGATGTGCGAGCCCAGTGCGGAACGGCCGTAGAGGCCGTAGCCGAGGCCGATCGGCGTCGTGACGTCGAGGTTCGGCATCACCTGGAAGAACGACGGTTCGAACACCGCCCGAGCTGCCAACGCGCTACGGGTGCTGGTCGGGTTCAGCGACATGGTGCTGTCGGCGAAGAGCACGCCGCCTGGCCCCAGCACCGTCGCCTTGTCGCCCTTGTTCAGGATGTCGAGCAGATGGTTGAAACCCAGCTCGCCGACGATCGAGGCGCCGTCCCAGATGCCGTTTTCGGTCAGGAGCGAGATGGCCGAGATGTTGGCGTGCAGCGTGTCGCCGCGCAGGTAGCGGGTGCTCGAGAGATTGTCGCTCGAGCCATTGGCGAAGATGATGCCGCCGTTGCCGCCGGCGCTGTCGGCAGTCGCGAGCGACTGGTTGTGGCGGAACGAGATCTCGCCCGAGACATTCGTGTCGCCGACCGCGGTCGCGAAGCTGGCGCCGTAGGTCTGGACGTTCTGGTTATAGGCGGTGCGGAAATTGCCGATGCGCAGCGCGCTTACGCCGTCGCCGAAGGTGACGGGCGCGACGCCGGTCTCGATCAGATAGTCGGCCGCCGGATCCTTTTCGTGATAGTTCGCGAAATAGAGGCCGAACTCCCAGTTCTTGGTCGCCTTCCAGCGCAGCTCGGCGCCGCCCTGCCCCTGGCTGTCGGGCATCAGGTCCTTGCCGTGGGCGAAATAGAGGCCCGGCACGGCGCCGGCGAATTGCCCGGGCGGCCACAACGTCTCGGCGCCGGCGCCGAACACGTCGGCATCGCTGAAATAGCTGCCGACGCCCGGCAAGCGGTCCGGCCGATATTCGAACTGGTAATACCCGCCGAGCAGCAGGCCGTGGCCGAGCTCCCAATTGAACGACGCCTGGCCGACCGGCAGCATGATCTCCTTGAACTGCGAGTTCGGCACGGAGAGTGCCTTGACGACGTCGATCGGCGCCTGGGCGGCGGCGATGCCGTTGGCGCCCATGAACAGCGTCTCGCCATAGAGCTGGGAGAAGCGCCCGACACGGACGGTGAGCGCCTGCTCGCTCGGCAGCTCGAACGTGTGGAACACCAGCGCGTCGAGCACCTCGACGTCCTTGCCGTGCAGCACGCGCGTCCCTTGCGGGAACTGGTTGACACCCTCGAACGCGTTGTTGGTGCTCGTCGGGTCGTGGTTGGTCGTCGACTGGTTGTAGACCGTGTCGTACCAGGCGGCGGCCGACAGGCGGAAGCCGGTGTGCTCCTGATAGACGGCGTCGAACTCGGACAGGATGTCGACGCGGTTCGAGATCAGGCCCTTGCGGAAGTTCCGGTCGCCGTCGTTGACGTTGCTGTTGAGCGGCTGGAAATTGCCACCCACGGCCGGATCGAAACTGCCGACGCGGAAGGCGTTCGAATATTTGAGCGTATTGTCCCAGCGCAGCGACCAGTCGGGATCGCCGGCGTCGATCTGGTCGGCCCATGCCGTGCCCGTGCCCGCCGTGCCCGCCACCGCCAGTACGCCGAGGGCGATGCCCGACAACAAACGGGCCCTGGATATGCTGCGCCCCGTAAGCGGAACCATGCTTGCCTCCCGAATTTTCTTTGTCGGCGCCCCGTCTTGGCGGGCTTGACCGTTGCGCGTCCCGACGGCCGCTCTGGACCGCTGATCGCCGATCTTCAATACCACACATAATTGTTATATTCAATAACAATTATGTGTGAAAACTACCGTTGACAGACGATTTCAGGGAGCGGCGCTTTCGCCGGCGATCAGGTGGTCGACCAGCCGCTCGGGTGCGGAGAAGAACGGCGAATGCGATGTCGGCAGCTGGAACACCCGCGCGCAGGGCCAGGCCGCTTGCATGCGGCGCTGGGACGAGAGCGTGATGGCGCGGTCGTCCAGGCATTCGATGAAATGCCTCGGTACCTGCCCGAAGCGCTCCGCCGTGACGCGGACCGGCGTGTGGATCGAGAACAGCGGCTCAGGCCTGAGGCGCTGAAAGGTGAAATCGAGATCCTCGGGCGAGCAATCGCCATAGAAGCCGCCGACCACGACTTCCTTGCGCACGGTCCAGGTGCCGGCGCGCTCGTCCGGCACGAGGTTGGTCGGGATCACCGAGGCCGTGTCGGCGACCGCCTCCTGCCACAGGGTCTGGCCGTCCTTGAGCAGGAAGGCGGTGAGATAAACGGCGCGCTTGACCAGTTCCGGCGCCCGTTCGGCGACAGCGCTCACCAGAATGCCGCCGCGGCTGTGGCCGACGAGGACGACCGGCTCGGGCTGGGCGCGGGCGAGATCGACCAGATGGTCGACCCAGAGATCGAGGCTGAGTGCCGCGATCGGCGTCGGGTCGGCGCCCAGGCCCGGCAGGTCGGGCGCCAGCACATGATGGCCGGCGGCCTCCAGCAGCGGCACGACCTTGTGCCAGCACCAGCCGCCGTGGGCAGCACCATGGATCAGCATGAAATGCGCCATCGCGGCCTCCCTCAGTACGGCTTCCGGGTCGGCCGGCTCTCGATGGTGATCCAGCGCCATTGGGTGAACAGGTCCCAGTTCGCCGGGCCGCCGATATTGCCGCCGTTGCCGGAGGCACCCCGGCCGCCGAACGGGTTGGCGACCTCGTCGGCAATCGTCTGGTCGTTGATGTGCAGGAGGCCCGAATTGATCCGCTCGCCCAGTGCCAGCGCACGGCCGATGTCGGGCGAGATAACGGCGCCCGACAGGCCGTAGTCCGTGTCGTTGGCGATCGCGATCGCCTCGTCGTCCGACCCGAACGGGATGATGCTGGCGACCGGGCCGAACACCTCGTCGCGATAGGCGCGCATGCCGCGCTTGACGCCGCTCAGCACGGTCGGGCGGTAGAACAGCCCCTCGTAGGTGCCGCCGGCCGCGAGCACGGCGCCCTCCGCCACCGTGTCCTGGACGATCTCGTGGATCCGGTTGCGCTGCGCCTCGCTGATGATCGGGCCCAGCGCCACGTTCTCGGTCGCCGGATTGCCGACGGGCAGGTGCCGGGCCCGTTCGGCCAGCAGCTTCGCGAAGGGCTGTGCGACCTGTTCCTGTACCAGGATGCGGCCCGACGCCATGCAGACCTGGCCCTGGTGGAAATAGGCGCCGAACGCCGCGTTCGACGCCGCCAGCTCCAGATCGGCATCCTCGAGCACGATCAGCGGGCTCTTGCCGCCCAGTTCGAGCGACATGCGCTTCAAGAGCCGCCCGCAGGTCTCGCCGATCGCCCGGCCCGCAGCGGTCGAGCCGGTGAAGGCGATGAGCCGTGTGTCGGGATGCTCGACCAGCGCCTGGCCGACCTCGGCACCGCCCGGCAGCATGTGGAAGACGTCGGTCGGAAAACCGGCCTCATCGAGCGCCCGCGCCATGAGCACGCCGCCGGTGACCGGCGTGCGCGGATCGGGCTTGAGCACGACCGTGTTGCCGGTGGCGAGCGCCGGCGCCACGGCGCGGGCACCCAGGATCATCGGGAAATTGAACGGCGAGATGACGCCGACGACGCCATGCGGCACGCGCTGGCCGTAACTCAGGCGCCCCGCCCGGGACGGCAGCACCGCCCCATGCGCCTCGGTCAGCATGCCGGCCGCCTGGCGGAACAGCGCCACCGTCTCCGCGACCTCGACCTGCGCCTTCGGCCGGATGGCGCCGTTCTCGCGCACGATCCACTCGACGAGCTCGTCGCCATGGCTCTCGAGAACGGCGGCGGCCTTCAGCAGCAGCTTCATGCGCGTCCGGTGGTCGAGCCCGGCCCAGGCCGGCTGCGCCGCCTTGGCGCGCGCAACCGCGACCGCCACGTCGGCCGGCGTGGCAACGCCGATGAGCGCCAGCTCGGCGCCCGTCGCCGGCTCCCGGACCGCAGCGGTCCCCGCGGTCGGCGACTGCCATCCGCCAAGCCAGAGCCTGCCGCTCCAGCGCTTCGCATCGAGAAAATGGTAGCTGGACAGATCCATGACGCACGCCCTCCCCTTCGCGTTCGCTCGCTCCGCGCCATTCCAGTTGCGGGTGACGCAAATCGATCAGATTGTTCTTCATAATTGTTATTATATATAATTGTTATTGGCGCAAGCCATGATGCGCAACGCGGCGCGAGCGGTCGGGTACGATCGATTGACGATTGCAAGCCCGAGAGTTACGCGAGAGCCCCGCGGCACGATCCGGATTACGGACGCCCCGGATCACGGATGTCAGGGCATGCAGCCAATACGGCTATCTGCCTGAAGCACCGTGCAACTCTGGGCGTGGCCTCTGGCGCGGGACGGCCTTGCGGGGCTGCTGCGGCTCAGTGCGGCTGCGCCAATGCAAAAAACCCGGCGCGCTTTTGGCTGCCGGGTTTGATGTTGGGCTGCAGAGATCGTTGGTTGCGGCGGCTCACTCCGGGCTCAGATGACCGCTTCCTCAAGGAAGGGCTCGTTGCGCGGAATCCGCTCGTAGCAGAAGGGCGAGAGATCAAGCGTCTGGAAGGCTCCATGAACGATCAGCTCGCTTACGGCCCGGCCCACGGCCGGCGATTGCTGCAACCCATGCCCCGAGAAGCCGTTGGCGAACATGAAGTTCGTCACTTCCGGGTGGAAGCCGACAATGCCGTTATGATCCAGCGTGTTGTATTCATAGTGGCCGGTCCAGCTTTGCTGCACCTTCAGCGCGTCGAAGCAGGGAATCCGGTGCCAGAGTGCCGGCCAGATGCGGTCGTCGAACTCCAAGTAATCGGTCTCGAAGTCGTCGTAGTCGGCTGGACCGTCATTGAGCGGCGTGTTTCCAGTCAGGAACAGCTCGCCTTCGGGACGAACGAACGTGCCTGAGAGGTCGATCACGTTGGGCATCCGACCGGGGATCGGGTTGGCGCTGGAGAAGACGAAGCTGTGCCGCTTGCGCGGCTCCACCGGGATCGACAGGCCTGCCATCGCCGCCACCTGCTGGGCGCGCGGGCCGGCGGCATTGACGAGTGTTCCACACGAAACAGACTGGCCGGTCGAGAGCTTCGCGCTGATCACGCGGCCGCCTGAAAGCTCGAGGCCGGTCACGGCATTGTCGATGTACTCGACACCCGAGGCGCGGGCACCGCGGCGGAAACCGTTGAGCAGGCCCATGGAATCGAACCAGCCCTCTTCGCGGGCACCCCAGGCGCCGCCGCCGAGATCCTCCACATTGAGCCAAGGGAACCGATCCTTAAGTGGCCCCGGCTCGAGGAAGACAGTATGGGCGCCCAGGCTGCGCTGCAGATCGACGCGGGCGCGCGCCGCCTCCACGCCGTCGACCGAGCAGCAATAGAGGTAGCCATGCTCGCGGAAGCCGAGGTCCGGCGCCAGCTCGTCCTTGTAGAAGGGCGCCATGCGCTCCTGGAAGCTTTGTATGATCCGGATGCCGAACTGGCTGATCTTCACGTTGATCGGGTTCGAGTATTGCTGCCGGATCGCGCTGGTCGAAAGCGCGGTCGACGAGAATTCGTAGCTGCTGTCGCGTTCGACCACGAGGATCGATGCGCTCGTGCCGACCGCCTGGCTCAGCCAATAGGCGGTCGAGGATCCAACGGCCGCGCCACCGACGATGACGATGTCATAGGAGGTACGGCTCGGGGCTTTATACGGGGGAATGGCCATCACGAAGGCTCCGCATCAACGATTGAATGAGGCGATCAACGCATCCGCCCCACGGGCGAGCAGGCCGAGGTCGGATCCCACCGCCACCATGGTGAAGCCGTCTGCGAGATAGCGGTCCGCGTCAGCTTTCACCGGTGCCAGAATCCCGCTTGCCTTGCCGGCCTTGGCGGCAGCCACACGTACTGCCGAGATCGCCTTCTGCACATGTTCGGCCGCGGGATTGCCCATGGCCCCCATGTTCGTTGAAAGGTCCCCGGGGCCAACGAAGAGGACGTCGACCCCGTCGACTGCCGCAATTTCCGCCGCATTCGCGAGCCCGGTCTCGCACTCGATCTGCGCCACGAGGAGCTGCTGCGCACGAGCATTGGCGTGATAGCCGGCAATGCGGCCAAAGGCATTGGCGCGATGCGCCACCGAGAAACCGCGGAAGCCGCGCGGGGCGTAGTTCATCGCCGCCACGATCGCACGCGCCTGATCCGCCGATCGCACATTGGGGATCATCAGGCTGCGCGCGCCGATATCCATCGCCTGCTTGATGAGCGTCGGATCGTCCGACGGCAGACGGACGACAGGCTCGCTGGTGAAGCCGCCAAGCACCTGAAGCTGAGCCATCACGCTCCGCAGGTCGTTGGGGCTGTGCTCGCCATCGATCAGAAGCCAGCCCGCCCCTGAGCCGGCGACGACCTCGGTCGTCAAGGCCGAAGCGAGAGAACACCAGAGACCAACACAGGGACGCCCTGCGGCAATCGCAGCCTTCAGGAGATTTGGACGCTCTTGCATCCCGTCGCCTCCAAAACTTGAGCACTTGAAATTTGTCTGACATCAGATAGCATATAGCATATGTCCATCGCAAGCAGCGTCGTGGCAATGAGGTGCGGGATGCGGATCGGCTTTATCGGGCTGGGCGTCATGGGGGCGCCGATGGCAAGGCATCTGGCCGATGCCGGGCATCAGATCGTGACAGTCTTGAACCGATCGCCGCTTCCGGCCGGCCTCGACGCCGCAATCGTCGGATCCTCGGCCGAGGTCGCGCGTCAGTCGGAAGTCGTGATCACCATGTTGCCAGACACGCCGGATGTCGAACGCGTGCTCGTCGGGCAGCAGGGAGTGATCGAAGGCATCGCCCCCGGCACCTTGGTCATCGACATGAGCTCGATCAGCCCGATCGCGACGGCCAGGCTCGCTGACACGCTCCGAAAGAGCGGCGCCGGCTATCTGGACGCACCGGTTTCCGGCGGCGAGGTCGGCGCCAAGGCCGCGAGCCTCACCATCATGGTCGGCGGCCCCAAGGCCGAGTTCGAAGCGGCGCTTCCGCTGTTCTCGAAACTGGGCAAGAACATCACGCTGATCGGCGAGCGCAATGGTGCCGGTCAAATTTGCAAGATCGCCAATCAGATCATCGTCGCGCTGAATATCGAGGCTGTCGCCGAGGCACTCGTTTTTGCGAGCAAGGCCGGCTGCGATCCGGCCACCGTTCGAACGGCATTGATGGGCGGGTTCGCCGCGTCCCGCGTGCTCGAGGTGCATGGCGAGCGGATGATAGCGCGCGCCTTCGCACCCGGCTTCCGCATCCGCCTGCACCAGAAGGATCTCGGCCTCGCGTTGGAAAGCGCGCGCGCCCTCGGCGTCTCGCTCCCGAACACGGCAACCGCACAGGAACTGATGAACGCCTGCTCGGCAGTGGACGGCGGTGCCGAGGCCGATCACTCCAGCCTGGTGCGGGCCTTGGAGCGGTTAAGCGGTCACCAGCTGTCGACTGAAGGGGTATGAACAGATGCGCGGAACAGGCAAGGCGAACGTATTCGGGATGCTGGCCCACCCGATCGAGCACACGAAGAGCCCGGGCATTTTCAACGAGATCTTCGAGCAGAGCGGCCTCGACAGCCTGATGGTGCCGCTGACCTGTCGGCCAGACGATTTCGATACGTTCTGGGCCGGCATCACGGCCGCCGAGAACATCCGCGGCCTGATCATCTCGGTGCCGTACAAGACGGCGGTCTATCACAAATGCTCGGGCGCCCACGACCGTGCCGCGCGCGTGCAAAGCGCCAACTCGGTCAGGCGGCAGGCCGACGGGACCTGGTATGCCGACAATTTCGACGGCGTCGGCTTCATTGATGCGCTGAAAGCGGGTGCGCACCAGATCGCCGGGCAGCGCATTCTCCAGGTGGGTGCCGGCGGTGCCGGGGCATCGCTCGCCTACTGCCTCGCGGAAGCAGGCGCCGCGGAAATCCGCTTGACCGACATCGATACCGGCCGTGCGGAGCAGCTGGCGTCCCTGGTCGCAAAGGCGTTCCCCGGAACCCGCATTGCGGTTGGCGCGCCCGATCCCTCCGGCATGCACATGGCGATCAACGCGACCCCGGTCGGAATGCGGGCGAGCGATCCGCTGCCGATGGACGCGAGCAAACTGACGCCGGACATGACGGTCGTCGACATCATCATGGAGCCGGCGAAAACGGCGCTTTTGCGCGCGGCGCGGGAGATCGGCTGCCGCGTCCAGCCGGGCCGCCCCATGATGGACTTCCAGGTCCAGGCAATGTCCGAGTTCTTCAACATCGAGCGGCGGGGAGCGGCATAGATGTCTGAACCGCAGACGGTGGTCGTCATCGGCGGCACCGCGGGGATCGGCCGCGCGATCGCGCTGCGCTTTGCCGAGGAAGGAATGCGTGTGGTCGTGGCAGGGCGAGACGTCGTGCGCGGACGCGCAGCCGCCGCTGCTTGCGAGGCGGCCGGTGCGTCCGCCGCCCGGTTTGTCGAAACCGACGTCGGCAGCGAGAAGTCCGTTCAATCCCTGGGAGGAGAAGTGACGGTCGCCTTCGGGACGCCGCATGTTGTCGTGAACTGTGCGGGTATCCTGCAGAGCGGCAAGCGCGTGCTCGATCAGGATCTGGACGAGGACGAAAAGCTTTGGCGGGTGAACTATCGCGGCACGCTGCTCGGCTGCCAGGTCTTCGGCCGGATCATGGCGGCCGCCGGCCGAGGCGCCATCCTCAATGTCGGCTCGCTGGCGTCCTTCGCGCCGCTGTCGCTGCCGGCCTACACGCCCGGCAAGCACGCTGTCCTCGCCCTGACCCAGATGCTGGCCGCCGAGCTCGGTCCGCAGGGCGTGCGGGTCAACGCTGTCGCGCCCGGCTATACGCTCTCCGACGGCTTGAAGGCCAAGATCGCGAGCGGCGAGCGCAATCCGGAGGCGATCATTGCGACGACCGCCCTTCAGCGTTTCGTCGAGCCGCGCGACGTGGCGGAGGCGGCGCTGTTCCTCTGCTCGGACCGCGCCGCATCAATTACCGGCGTGACGCTGCCGGTCGACGCCGGCTGGCTCGTCCAGGCGCCCTACGCCCAGTACCTGCAAGGCAACCCGATCCGCCCTCGCCCGGCGCATGACTGAGGACAAGCGAATGAGCGATATACGGCGCTTCGATTTCGACACCCGCATCCACCACGGCGTCATCCACAATGGCACGGTATATCTGACCGGTCAGGTCGCTCGCCCTGGGCAGTCGGCAGGCGACCAGATGCGCGAGGTGCTGGGCAAGATCGACGCCCTCCTCGCGAAGGCGGGCACCGACAAGACGCGGATCCTGCACGTCCAGATGTGGCTCGACGACATCCGAGATTTTGACGAGGTCAATGTCGTGTGGGACGCCTGGATGCCGAAGGAACATGCGCCCGCACGGTCTTCGGGCGAAGGCCGCATGGCCAGGCCCGGCATGCTGGTCGAGCTGATCGTCACAGCCGCGGTTTGAAAATCCGGCCGGCCGGAGCAATAACCTCTCGAGGACGAAGACCAGGTTGGCAAGAGACTGATGACCAAACGCAAGCCGCTTTCCACGATTGTCTACGAAGGCCTGTCCGAAAGGATACGCTCGGGCCAACTGCCGCCGGGGGTTCAGCTGCCGACCGAAGCGGAGCTCTGCGTTGAATTCGACGTGAGCCGCAGCGTCTTGCGGGAGGCGATGGCGCGGCTGCGGTCCGAGGGCATGGTCATTCCTCAGCAGGGCAAGGGCATGTTCGTCAGCGAGGCGCCGGCCCCGCGAAACTTTTCGATCGCGGACGAGGCATTGAAGACGCTGCCGGAGACCATTGCCCTTCTCGAACTCCGATTGAGCGTCGAAGTCGAGGCAGCCGGGCTCTGTGCCGAGCGTCGGACCGACGCGGAAGCCGATGCCATCCGCGGCTTGATAGAGCAGATCGACGCCCTGCATGAGGATCCGACCGCAGTGCAGATCCACTATGACTATGATTTCCACCTGGCCATCGCCAAGGCGACGCGCAACGAATTCATCCACGGGTTCCTCAGCTACCTTCGCCCCTTCATTGTGCCGCGCTTCCGGCTCGGTCACGTGGTAGCGCCCGATGTCAAAGAGCCCTACTACGCGAGAATTCACGCCGAACACATGGCTATCGTCGGTGCCATCGAGAGGCGGGACAGTCGCGCTGCCCGGGAGGCGATGCGCGCCCACCTCTGCAACAGCCTCGAGCGCGTTCGCGCGCTCGCATTTGCATCGGGCGTCGAAATGACGGGCTCGGACCAAACAGTTGCTGCCGCCAAACTCTTCGCCGAACTAAAAGGGCGAGCTACCGCTGGCAAATAAAGTGGCAGCGCAGGCCGCCTCTTCAATAAGTGGAAAACTCCCCGCTTCGGTTGCCGGGCCGCCGTCGCGAAAGCCGGCGTTGTCGCTCGCTTGAGCCACGTTGGGCGAACACCGAACATTGCCCGTCGCCGTAGATGCCCGAGCCTTTCTCGGGTTCGGCACGCCCCTGCCTCAGTGAACCGCGCGTTTGGCGGGCTCTTTCGGCGGCCGGATACAAAAGCTGCACTTTCCTATTTACCGGTTTTCTTGGTTTCCACGCGCCAAATAACGTCACACACTCAATGAAGTAATCAGCGAGGTTGACGTGACAACAGCCTTCATCACAGGTGCGACGAGCGGCATTGGGCGCGCCATGGCGGTGGAGCTCAGCGCGGCCGGCTATGAGGTCTACGCCGTCGGGCGCAGCAAAACGGCGCTCGAGGAATTGCGGGCGCTACGGGCCGAGATCACGCCGATCGCCGTCGATATTACCGACCGCGATGCTCTCGAGGCGATCGTGAGCGATCTGCAGATCGACGTGCTGATCAACAACGCCGGCATGATGCCGCCGCTCGGCAATTTTGCCGACATGAGAGTGTCGGACATCGACGCCACGCTCGAGGTCAACCTCAGTGCGGCCATCCTGCTCACCCGGCTGGTCGTGCCCCAGATGCGCGAGCGAGGAGCCGGGCACATCATCTTCACCGGTTCTGCCGCAGCTCATACGGCATTTCCGAATATCGCCGTCTATTCCGCGGCCAAGGCAGGCATCGCCGGGTTCGCGGCAGCTCTGCGGGCGGATCTCTCACAGCACGGCATCCGCGTCACGGAGATCGTGCCCGGTCGCGTCGAGACGCAACTCTACAAGGACATCCTCGACGCCGAGGCGCGCGCCGCCATGTACGCCGGGAACGTCGCGGTGCAGCCGATCGACGTGGCCAGGATGGTGGTGGCCGTCCTTGGCTTGCCGGCTTCAGCGGACGTTACCCGCTTCGACATCATGCCAACCCGCCCGACCAGCCCCAGCGGCACCAAATGAGGAGTGAGCCATGAAGGATCTTTCGGTTCTGATCGTCGGCGGTGGCGCCGGGCTTGGTGCGCTTTTGGCCCGCATGGCCGTTGAAAACGGCGCGTCGAAGCTCGGCATCATCGACATCAACCAGGAGGCGGCCGAAGCGGCGCTCGAGCCGGCGCGGACCAAGGGGCTGCCGACGGCCGCTGCCAGATGCGACATCCAGGTGGGCCCCCAGTGCCACGCGGCTTTTGACGCGGTGGCGGCAGAGCTCGGCCGGGTCGACACGCTGATCAATTGCGCCGCGATCTATCCGCGCCGCCCGCTGCTCGAAATCACCGATGCCGAATGGGATGCCTCCAACGGCATCAACATCAAGGGCACGTACCACATGATGGTCGCCGCCGTTCGGCACATGCAGGACCAGGCGCCGAAAGGCGAGGTGCGCGGGCGCATCGTGAACCTGACCTCGGTCGATGCCTTCAAGGCACATCCGCAGAATGCCCACTACGCGGCAACGAAGGCTGCGGTGGTCAGCCTGACGCGGTCTTTTGCCCATCATGTGGCGAAGGACGGCATCCTGGTGAATTCCGTGGCACCCGCCGGCATGGCCACCGAGCGTGCGAAGGCCCTCGGATTTCTCGAAGAACTCGCCAAAGCGAGCCCGCTCGGCCGCGGCGCGAAGCCGACCGAAATCGCCGAATGGGTCCTGATGGCCGGCAGCGAGAAGAATACCTACATGACCGGCGAAAACATCATCGTTTCAGGCGGTTACATCTATGCGTGAGGTCTGAGGAGCGGTCGTCCGGCGGCCGGGAAGGCGATGTGCGGGTCAGTCCATGAGGGCCAATTTTCGAGGGAGCGGCAGTGACGATGTCTCGTGAGCCGCGCCTTCCCCCTCTGAACGCCTTGCGCGTCTTTCACGCGGTCGCACGGCACAAGAGCTTTCGGCAGGCAGCCGACGAACTGCTGGTAACACCGCAGGCCGTCGGCCAGCAGATCAAGCTGCTGGAGGACACGCTCCAGGTCACGTTGTTCGAGCGCAAGGGGCGGTCCATCGAGTTGACGGAGTCGGCGATCCTGCTCTCGCACTATGTGAAGGCAGGATTTGACGAGTTCGCGGAGGGTGTCCGACGGGTCACGAAATCAACCTATCGCGACCGGATCAATCTGAATGCGAGCCCGTATTTCGCGACCCACTACCTGATGCCGCGCCTCTCGCTGTTCCGCGAGATGCTGCCGGGTGTCGACCTTCGGCTGACGACCATCGTCGACTTGCCGGACTTCGGTCGCGACGACATCGATATGGCGGTCCAATGGGGCTACGGAAACTGGGGTGACTACGAGACAGCACTCCTTGTTCGCGACCCAAAGATTATTTGCTGCACGCCGGCGATCGCCGAGAAGATTGCATCGGCCCAAGACTTGACGAGCTTTACGTTGCTCGACTTGGTCAAGTCGAAGCACCTGTGGTCCAACATCTTGCGGCATCTTGGTGTTGAGCAGTCCGACGGCGACCGCAGCATTGGTTTCGACGATGCCGCCACGATGCGACGCGCCACGCTGCAAGGGATCGGTGTCGGCCTGGTCTCGGTCATTGATGCCGAGGAAGACTTTCGGTCCGGCGCGCTCGTCGCTCCGCTCGGCCGTGACGCCCTTGTCGAGATGAAGCCGGAGGAAATTCCCGGCTTCTACTTGATCGTACCGCGCGGCCATTTGCGCGTGAAAGCCGTAGCCGCGTTCCATCGCTGGCTGATCCAACAGGATTGGGCACGCGACCTGAAATTTGCCGAGTTACCAAAGCCAATGCCTCTTTGAAGGCTGCTTTGCAAGGAGGGCATCAATAGCCCCCAAGAACAAAACCAAACAACTTCAACAGTGGAGAAAGAACATGAAGCTTCTCAAATGGGGCGCTGCTGTGTTGGCGCTCAGCCTGACGCATTTTTCGTCGCCCGCGGCAGCGGCCGGCGGAAAAACACTCGACGCCGTCAAGTCACGCGGCGTGCTCCAATGCACCGGCCACGACGGCTCGTACCTGGGCTTTGCCGAGGTTGACGCCAAGGGCAACTGGAAGGGCATGGACATCGACCTTTGCCGGGCGATGGCCACCGCCGTATTCGGCGACCCTTCGAAGCTGAAGATCGTCCCCATCAGCTGGGCGCAACGGTGGCCGGCGCTCCAGTCCAGTGAGGTCGACATCGTCATCAAGGCATCCGGCGGCACGCTCAGCCGCAATACTGAACTGAACCTCCAGTTCTCGGACTCCTACTACCTCGGCACGACGAAGGTAATGGCGCATAAGAAGCTCGGCCTGAAGTCGCTCAAGGACGCGGCGGGCGGCACGATCTGCATTCCGGCGGGGACCACCCAGGAGCAGCAGGTCGCAGCCTATACCCAGAAAATCGGCATCAAGCTCGAGCCGGTCGTGATCGAGAAGACGGAGGAGCTCGAGCAGGCTTACTTCTCCGGCCGCTGCGATCTCTATGCGCAATGGGGCCCGGTGCTGGCCATCGCGCGCGCCGCGAAGGGCAATGTCAACGACGAGGTCATCCTGCCCGACGTGCTCGCCGTCGAACCTGAAGTCATGATCGTGCGCCAGGGTGACGACAACTGGCTCAACATTGCGAATTGGATGCTGACCACGCTGCTCTTTGCCGAGCAGGAGGGCATCAACTCCAAGAACGTCGATGAGATCCATGCCAAGCCCACGTCGCCCCAGGTCGCGAAGTTCCTCGGCGTCACGCCCGGCATGGGCAAGGGCCTCGGCCTGTCCGACGACTGGGCCTACAACGTGATCAAGAAGGTCGGGAACTACTCGGAAATCTTCGAGCGCAATCTCGGCAAGGAGTCGCCCTACAAGATGGATCGAGAGCTCACCGCTCTCTGGAACGCGGGCGGCGTCCTGTTCCCGCTGGTGATCGACTGAGGCGTAGGGGCTCCACCAGGCGCCTACCCGGCGGAGCCCCACCTCGCTCTCGCGAAAGGCCGGACGATGCTTAGTCTGCTGAGAAATCAGAAGGTCCGAGACGCACTGTTGCAAGCGCTCTACGTCGGCACGCTTGGGGCAATCGTCATCAGTGGCGCCCTGATCGCCCGACAGAATCTCGCGGCGCAGGGCATTACCTCCGGATTCGACTTTCTCTTCAAGTCGACCGGCTGGGATGTGAACTTCTCGCTGCTGCCGAGCTCGGCGAACGATCCCTATTGGTGGTTTTTCGTCATCGGCATCGCCAACACACTGTTCCTCGGCTCCTTCGGCCTCTTCTTTGCGACCGTCGTCGGAACCATCATTGGCCTCGCCCGAACCTCGTCAAACCTGATGGCTCAGCTGCTCGGGCGGGCCTACGTCGACTTCTTTCGAAACATTCCGCTGATTCTTCAGGTTTTTTTCTGGTACGCGGTCATTACGCATTTGCCGACGCCGCGCAATGCCCAGGAATTCCTGGGCGCGACGCTGACCAATCGCGGCTTCTACGTCCCCGCCTTGAACGTCGGGGCCTGGCCGCTGGCAGCCGCTGTGCTGGCCGCGATCGGCGCCATCGTGGCGCCGCTCTGGCTGGGGCGAACGGCCTATCTCGACCGTCCCGTGGGCGAACGGCGCACATTCCAACTGCTTGCCTTGGCCGCAGGCCTCGCGCTCGTCCTGCTGTTCCTGCTTGTGGGTCGCGCGCCGAATGCACCGATGCTCGACATCCCAACCTTGCAGGGGCTGAACCTGCGCGGCGGCCTTCGCGTTTCATCGGAATTCTCAGCACTCGTCATAGCGATTGCCATCTATGGCGGCGCCTACATCGGCGAAATCGTTCGAGGCGGGTTCAAGGCCGTCGGGCGCGGCCAGCTCGAGGCGGCCCAATCGCTGGGCCTCGCCCCATTGAAGATCTTCGTGCTCGTGAGACTGCCGCTGGCGCTCCGAGCGATGCTGCCGATCCTCGCCAACCAGTATGTCTGGCTGATCAAGGCGACGACGATGGGCATCGCCGTCGGCTTCTCCGACTTTTTCATGATCGTGGCGCTCGCGATCAACCATTCGGGCCAGACGCTGGAAGCGATCGGCATTCTGATGGCCGGGTTCCTGACGATCAACCTGAGCCTGGCGGCGATCTTCAACCGGATCAACAAGGCGATTGCGCTCAAAGGCAATCAACTTCGGGGCTGAGTCATGGCGATATCCGCACCATCCTATCCCGAAAAGCCGCCGGCATTGGAATTGCGCTTCTCTGCGACGCCAGTCCAAGCGGTCGTGTCTCTGTGCTGCCTGGCGATCCTCGTCTTCGTCGCCTGGAAGCTTTTGAACTGGGCGGTCTTCTCGGCAGTCTTCGGCACAAGCGGCGGCCCCGCTGCTTGCAAGGCAGCGGCAGGCGCCTGCTGGTCGGTGATTACGGCGCGCTGGCGCATCATCCTCTTCGGATTGTATCCCTACGACGAGCAGTGGCGGTCGGCGCTCGCCTGCCTGACGGTCGTCGTCATCACGGTGTTGAGCTGTATGCCGACCTTCTGGACCGGGCGACGCATCGCGACCGTGTGGGTCGTCGGCGCCACGCTTTACTACGGGCTGATGAAGGGCGGGATCCTCGGTCTTCCCCGCGTGGGCGAAGAGGCCTGGGGCGGCCTGGCGCTGACGTTGTTCATCTTCGTTGCAACCTGCCTCATCGGCTTTCCGCTGGCGCTTTGCCTTTGCCTGTTGCGGCGGTCGAAGCTGCCGTGGATCTCGCGCACGACCGGCCTCATCATTGACACCGTCCGATCCCTCCCGCTCATTTCGATCCTCTTCACCTTCGCCGTCGTCCTGCCGTTTGCGCTGCCTCAATGGCTCCAGGGAGACAAGCTCTACCGAGTCATGCTGGGTTCAGCGCTCTTCTTCTCGGCCTATCAGGCTGAGATCATCCGGGGTGGCATGCAGGGCGTGCCCGCCGGCCAGGAAGAGGCGGCCCTGGCCCTCGGCCTCAGCTATCGGCAGCGGATCGGCCATATCCTGCTGCCTCAGGCGATGCGCAATGCTCTGCCGGCAACGATCAATCAGTTCGTGATTTCCTTCAAGGAAACCTCGCTGGTCATCATTGTCGGACTCTTTGAAATCCTGGCCTCAGGCAATGCTGCCTACGGGACCGGCGAGTGGACCTTCGCCTATGTCGAAGTCTACGCGTTCATCGCCTTCATCTACTTTGTTTTCGTCTTCAGCCTGTCGCGATATGGCGCGTATCTCGAACGACGCACGTCGATAGGCCCTCGGTAAGGAGCCGCCTATGACCACCCAGACCCCGGCGACATCTTGCGCAACGGCCATCCAAATCGAGGGCATGAACAAGTTTTACGGGAGCTTTCAGGCGCTCCGGAATATCAACCTGGCGGTTTCCCGAGGCGAGAGGATCGTCGTCTGCGGCCCGTCCGGTTCGGGAAAGTCGACGATGATCCGGTGTGTCAATCGGCTCGAGAGCCATAGCACCGGCAAGATCGTGGTCCTCGGGACGGAGCTCAATGACGACGTGCGCGGGATCGACGAAATCCGCCGGGAAGTCGGCATGGTCTTCCAGCATTTCAATCTGTTCCCGCACAAGACAGTGCTCGAGAACTGCATGCTGGCACCGATGCTCGTACGCAAAATTTCCCGCGCGGAAGCAGAAGCGACCGCCCGGCAGTATCTGGAAAAGGTCCGTATTCCGGACCAAGCCGCGAAATACCCGGGCCAGCTCTCGGGCGGTCAGCAGCAGCGCGTTGCCATCGCGCGCTCCCTCTGCATGCGGCCGCAGATCCTGCTGTTCGACGAGCCGACGTCGGCGCTCGATCCGGAAATGATCGCAGAAGTGCTCGACGTCATGGTGACGCTCGCGTCCGAAGGCATGACGATGATCTGCGTCACCCACGAGATGGGGTTCGCCCGACGCGTGGCGGACCGGGTGATCTTCATGGATCAGGGAGAAATCGTCGAAGAGGCGTCGCCGGAGCGCTTCTTCACGTCTCCCCGGAACGAGCGCACCCGGCTGTTCTTGTCCCAGGTGCTCCATCACTGAGTGACGCACTCGAGCCCGAACCCCATTGAAAGCGACACCTATTCCCGCGCAGGCCAAGTCATGATTGATCCTTCCGCGTCGCTGTTCCAGCTGCTGGGAGCGAAAGGCTGGCTTTCTGGAGACGACACCAAGCCGTATCGGCGCGATTGGCTCGATCGATACGGTATCGCGCCGTTGGGCGTCGCGCGGCCGGCGAATACCGCGGAGGTCGCAGGCATCCTCAGGCTCTGTTCCGGCGCCGGCCTGGCCGTCGTGCCGCAAGGCGGCAATACGAGCCTGTGCGGTGGCGCGGTCTCCGACCAACCTCGGGCCGTCATCCTTTCTCTCGCCCGGATGGCGGCAATCGGACAGCCGGACCGAGACAGCGGAACGATCCTTGTGGAGGCCGGTGTCGTTCTGGCCGCACTCCACGAGGCGTTGGAGCCGCACGGTCTGATCTTCCCGATGCATCTCGGCGCCGAGGGCAGCGCCTGCATCGGCGGTCTCATCGGGACGAACGCGGGCGGAAGCCAGGCTTTTCGCTATGGCATGATGCAGGATCTCGTCCAAGGGCTGGAGGTCGTGACCGCCGACGGGACGGTCTGGAACGGCCTCAGGGCCGTACAGAAGGACAACGCGGGCTATCAGTTGCGCAAGCTCTTCTGCGGGTCCGAGGGCTCGCTGGGCGTCATCACCCGTGCGGTGCTGAGGCTCTATCCGGCACCCAAGCAGCGCGGAAGTGCTCTCGTCGCGGTACCTGATTTCGCAGCGGCCGTTGCACTCGGCACTTACTTACGCGAGGAGGCCGGCGAATTCCTGTCCGGCCTCGAGTTCTTCTCGGAACTGGGGTTGGCCCTCACCCTCAAACACCTGCCGGACCTCAGTTTTCCCCTGGCGGCCCGCGCACCGTTGTACCTTTTGATCGAGCTCGGGTCCGGTTCGCGACAAGTACCCCTTGACGATATTCTTGCCGGCGCGCTCGAGCAGGGCATGGAGCGGGGGCTGATCATCGATGGCGCTCTCGCGAGCTCCGATGCGCAACGAGCCCACTTCTGGCGCTTGCGGGAGGAACAGCCGGAGGGACAACGCCTCGAGGGCGCCCAGTTGAAGCATGACTTGTCCGTGCCCCCAGGAAAAATCGCGCACTTCATCGAGGCGGCTGCCAGAATTTGCGACGAGATTCTTCCTGGCGTGCGCGTCAATCCCTTCGGCCATCTCGCCGATGGCAATATCCACTACAATCTTTCTCCCCCTGTGGGCGCTATGGACTTCAGCGACAAGGCTCCGGTCCTCGCGCAGGCATTGGCGTCGCTCGCTGGCGAGATGGGTGGGAGCTTCGCAGCCGAACATGGGCTTGGCCGCGCCAAGATTGCTCTCGCGGAGAGGAACAGAAGCGCCGCCGAGCGAACGTTGATGGCCCGACTGAAGGCGGCGTTCGACCCAAAGGGGACAATGAATCCGGGCGTCTTGATTCACGCGCCATAGCAAAGAAGAACTTTCCAATAGACCGGTTTTCTTGGTTACGCCTCGGCTCGCCAACGGGCATCTTGGATCAGGAAAGAAGAGATGCGACAACGCGCGATTAGAAGCCAGTGCTTGCGAATATGCCGACCGAGCTAACGTTGTTCGCAGCTCCGCTTACGCAGATCTTCCATCAACGATAAATCACGTCGATTCGACTTTAGCTTGAGGGTGTCGACCGTTTATGCGTACCGGAGGAAAACTTCTTGTCGAATGCCTGATCGCGCTAGGCGCGACCAAGAGCTTCGGTGTTCCGGGCGAGAGCTACCTCGCGGTGCTCGACGCGCTCCACGATACCGCTGGCCGCCTCGACTACATCCTGTGCCGCAACGAGGGCGGTGCCGCGTTCATGGCGTCGGCCTACGGCAAGCTCACAGGCACGCCCGGCATCTGCTTTGTTACCCGTGGCCCCGGCGTCGCCAACGCCACGATCGGCGTGCATACGGCGATGCAGGACAGCTCGCCCATGATCCTGTTCGTGGGTCAGGTCGGCACCGACATGAAGGGACGCGAAGCGTTTCAGGAGGTCGACTACCGGGCCGCATTTGGGACGCTCGCGAAATGGGCGGTCGAGATCGACGACGTTTCGCGTCTGCCCGAAATCGTCGCCAGGGCATGGACCACGGCGCTGACCGGCCGTGCCGGGCCCGTCGTCGTGGCACTGCCTGAGGACATGCTTGCCAGCGTCACGACCGCCTCCCCTCTTCGCGGGCCGGCGACGACCTTCGAGCCTGCCGCCGACGCAAAGGCCGTTGCCGCCACCCGCGCAATGCTCGCCGCGGCGCAAAGGCCGGTCATCCTCGTCGGCGGGACGAACTGGTCCGAAGAGGGGCGCACGGCGCTTCAGGCGTTCGCCGAGGCGTCGGACATTCCGGTGGTCGCAGCTTTCCGGTTCCAGGATCAGTTCGACAACCACTCGTCGGTATTCGCCGGCGAGGCCGGCGTCGGCATGGCGCCTCACGTCAAGGCCCTGATCCGGAACGCTGATGTGATCCTGGCCATCAACGTGCGGTTCGGCGAGATGACGACCGACGGATACAGCTTGCTGGCCGTGCCCGAACCGATCCAGAAGCTGATCCACGTCCACGGGTCGGATCGCGAAATCGGCAAGATCTATGTGCCCTGGATTGGTATCCACGCCGGCCCGAATGCATTTGCCGCGGCACTGACACCGGTCGCGGGCAACTGGGCCGAATGGCGGGCCCAGGCGCGCCAGGACTATGCGGCGACGTTCAACGCCCCGGTCCAGCCGGGGCCGGTCGACATGGTCGCGGTCACGGCGTGGCTCCGGGAACACCTGCCGGAGGACGTCATCCTCACCAACGGCGCCGGCAATTTCACGGTCTGGCCGAACAAGTTCTTTCAATTCGGCCCCAAGGCGCGGCTGCTGGCGCCGCAGTCGGGCGCCATGGGCTACGGCCTGCCCGCGGCCATTGCCGCCAAGGTGGCCTTCCCCGACCGCACCGTCGTCTGCTTCGCCGGAGACGGCGACTTTCAGATGACCTGCCAGGAACTCGGGACCGCGATGCAGGCCGGCGCCCAGCCGATCGTGCTCATCCTCAACAACGGCATTTACGGCACGATCCGCGCGCATCAGGAGCGGACATATCCCGGCCGAGTGTCGGGGACTGCGCTCGAAAACCCCGACTTCGTGGCCATCGCCCAGGCCTATGGCTTCCATGCCGAGCGGATCGCTTCGACTGAAGACTTCGCCGCGGCATTTCGGCGGGCGCTCGCATCGGCGACCGGCGCCGTGCTCGACCTCGACATTTCCCCGGAGGCTTTGACGCCTCGCCAAACCCTTTCCCAGATGCGTGATGCCGCGCTCGCCTCGCAGAGGGCCAAGTCATGAGCTTCAACAAGGACACTATTCGTCTGGGTGCAGACATTGGTGGCACGTTCACCGACATCGCCCTGGACCTGCGTGGAAAGATCTTCTCGACCAAGGTCTTGACCAACTATTCCGCCCCCGAGCAGGCGATCCTCGACGGCATCGCGATCGTGGCCCGCGATGCCGGGATCTCGCCGGCGGACATCGACATCGTCATTCACGGCACGACGCTCGCGACCAACGCGCTGATCGAGCGTCGCGGCGCCAAGACCGCGCTGGTGACGACTGAAGGGTTCCGCGACGTCATCGAGATGCGAACCGAGAACCGGTTCGAGCAATATGATCTGAACCTGCAGCTGCCGACCCCGCTGATCCCGCGAGAGCACCGCTTCGCCGTCAAGGGCCGGATCGGCGCCGAGGGACAGGAGCTGCAGCCGCTGGACGAGGCGGCACTCGAGGAGATTGCCGACACGATCGCCGCCGGCGGCTTCGGCGCCATCGCGATCGGCTTCATCCACTCCTATGTGAACCCGTCGCATGAACGGCGGGCCCGCGAGATTCTCCGCAAGAAGCTGAACATTCCCATTTCCATCAGTGCGGAGGTCTCTCCGCAGATGCGGGAGTTCGAGCGCTTCAACACGGTCTGTGCGAACGCCTATGTTCGCCCGCAAATGGCGACTTACCTCGCCCGGTTCGAGACGCGCCTGAAGGAGCTGGGTGCCGACTGCCCGATCTTCATGATCCATTCCGGCGGCGGCATCATCTCGGTTGAAACGGCGTCGGAATTTCCGGTCCGGCTGGTGGAGTCCGGGCCCGCCGGCGGTGCCATCTTCGCGGCCGACATCGCCCAGCGCTTCGGCCTCGACAAGGTCGTGTCGTACGACATGGGCGGCACGACCGCGAAGATCTGCCTCATCGAAGACTATGCGCCGCGCACGGCCAGAACCTTCGAGGTCGCGCGGACCTATCGGTTCTGCAAGGGCTCCGGCATGCCGATCTCCATCCCGGTGATCGAGATGATCGAGATCGGCGCGGGCGGCGGCTCCATCGCATGGGTCGATGCGATGGGCCGCATCCAGACGGGCCCGGAAAGCGCCGGGTCCGAGCCAGGGCCGGCTTGCTACGGACGCGGCGGCAAACGACCGGCCATTACCGATGCCGATCTGATGCTGGGCAAGCTTGATCCGCATAATTTTGCCGGGGGCGCGATCACGCTCGACACATCCGCCGCCAAAGAGGCCATCCTGAACGATGTCGGCGAGCGCCTTTCGCTCGATGCGATGTCCACCGCCTTCGGCATCTGCGAGGTCGTGGACGAGAACATGGCGAACGCCGCCCGCGTCCATGCGGTCGAGAACGGCAAGAACATCTCCGACAACATCATGATCGCCTTCGGTGGTGCGGCTCCTCTTCATGCTGCCCGCCTTTGCGAGAAG
Organism: Aliidongia dinghuensis; assembly: GCF_014643535.1. NCBI lineage: Bacteria > Pseudomonadati > Pseudomonadota > Alphaproteobacteria > Rhodospirillales > Dongiaceae > Aliidongia > Aliidongia dinghuensis. The sequence goes on from NZ_BMJQ01000020.1 coordinate 94,158, forward strand.
CTCAGCATCGATCGGTGCCTCGTGCCGCAGGGCGCCGGTGTCGGATCGGCGATCGGTTTCCTCAAGGCGCCGTTCGGCTACGAGGCGGTCGCGTCCCGGCTCACGCGCCTGTCGCAATTCAACGCCGCGGAAGTGAACGCTCTTCTCGACGACCTGACGGCTTCGGCAGAGCGCTTCGTGCGAGCGGGGACCAGCGGCGCCATCGTCCGCGAGATCACCGCGTTCATGCGCTATTCCGGCCAAGGTTGGGAGATCCCCGTGCCCTTGCCCGACGAGCCGTTCGGCGACGATGCCGCCGGCAAGCTCACGGACTGGTTCCAAACCCACTACCAGCGCTTTTTTGGTCGCGCCATCGACGGGCTCGACGGGCTGGAGATCGAGGTCGTTACCTGGTCCGTGAAGGCCAGAGACAATCGGCCGGCGCCTGCACATCACGAGCTCTGTGCGGGGACCACGACCCTTCCCGCGGATTTGTGCCGCGCGGTGTTCGACCCGGCCAAGGGCTCGCTGCAGACCTACGCAATCTTCGAGCGCGATGCGCTCTCGACCGGCGACCGCGTCAGCGGCCCGGCGGTGATCGTGGAGCGCGAGACCTCGACGGTCGTCACCACCTCCTTCGATGCCGCCATCCAGAGCGACGGCGCTATTCTTCTGATCCGCAAGGGCAGCCAGGCATGAGCGACATTGGCGAAATCCGCATGCAGGTCATGTGGAACCGGTTGATCTCGGTTGTCGAGGAACAGGCACTCACCCTGTTGCGCACGGCCTTCTCGACCTCGGTGCGCGAGTCCGGCGACCTCTCGGCCGGCGTCTTCGACACCCGGGGCCAGATGCTGGCGCAGGCGGTGACCGGCACGCCCGGCCACGTGAACACCATGGCCGAGGCCGTGCTGCAGTTCATGCGCGAGATCCCGCGCGAGAACATGTTCGAGGGCGACACCTACGTCACCAACGATCCCTGGCAAGGCACCGGTCACCTGCACGACATCACGATGGTGTCGCCGTCGTTCCTTGACGGCGAGCTCGTGGCCTTCTTTGCCTGCACCGCCCACGTGGTGGATGTCGGCGGGCGCGGCTTCGGCGCCGACGGCAAGTCGGTGTACGAGGAAGGCCTCCAGATCCCGATCATGAAGTTCGCGGAGAAGGGTAAGGTCAATCTCGACCTTGTGAAGATCCTGCGCTGCAACGTCCGCGAGCCCAACCAGGTCGTCGGCGACTTCTATTCTCTGGCCGCCTGCAATGACGTCGGCCATCGCCGGCTCGTCGACATGATGACGGAGATCGGGCTGACATCGCTCGATGGCCTCGGCGAGTTCATCTTCTCACGCACACGCGCGGCGATGCTCGAGCGGATCCAGGCCCTGCCGAAGGGCAGCTGGTCCAACGAGCTCGTCACGGACGGCTATGACGAGCCGGTAAAACTCGTGGCGACCGTCTCTGCCCGCGACGACCACGTGCATGTCGATTTCTCAGGCAGCGCGCCCATGAGCCGCTGGGGCATCAACGTGCCCATCATCTACAGCAAGGCCTACGCCTGCTTCGCGCTCAAATGCGTCGTGGCACCCGACATCCCGAACAACGCCGCCTCGTTGGACTTCTTCACGGTATCGTCGCCGACGAACATCGTTAACGCGGTGCGCCCGGCGCCGGTGGCGCTCAGGCATGTCATCGGTCACATGGTCCCCGACCTCGTGCTGGGGGCGATGGCCAAGGCACTGCCCGGGAAAATCCTGGCGGAGGGAGCGGCGGCACTCTGGAACATCCACATCTCGGCCCGACCGGTGGACGGTGCCGCGGGACGCCGCGCCGAGGTGCTGATGTTCAATTCGGGCGGCATGGGCGCGCGACCGGGGCTCGACGGGCTCTCCGCCACGGCCTTCCCATCGGGCGTCCACACGATGCCGATCGAGGCGACGGAGCATACCGGCCCGATCGTGATCTGGCGCAAGGAGCTGCGCCCGGATTCCGGCGGCGACGGCGAGTTCCGCGGCGGCCTCGGACAGGTTCTCGAAATCGCAGCAACGGACGGCCACGAGTTCGATTTCTCGGCGATGTTCGATCGGGTCGGCCATCCGGCCAAGGGACGGCTCGGCGGCAAGGATGGCGCGCCAGGCGTCGTGAGGCTCGACGACGGCACACGCATGCGGCCCAAGGGCTGGCAACACGTCCCCGCCGGCCGCCGGTTGGTTCTGGAACTGCCGGGCGGTGGCGGCTATGGCGATCCGTCGAAGCGCGACCCCGCCGCCAGAGCCCATGACAATTCCAAAGGCTACGTTTCGGAGACACAGTCATGAGCTATCTCGCGTCCCGCCTCTCGGCGGTGAAGCCTTCAGCCTCCATGGCGGCGTCACAGGCTGCCAAGGCACTGCGGGCGAAGGGCGCCGACGTCATCGACCTCGGCCTCGGCGAGCCAGACTTCCCGACACCGGAACATATCGTCGAAGCCGCCCATGCCGCCGCGAAGACTGGCCTGACCCTCTATACCGGTGCTGCGGGCACGCCCGAGGTGCGCGAGGCCGTGGCCGGCAAGTTCAGGCGCGAAAACGGGCTGGACTACACGGCTGACGAGACCATCGTCGCCAACGGCGCGAAGCAGATCATCTTCAACGCGTTGATGGCGACGCTGGAACCCGGCGACGAAGTCATCCTGCCCGCCCCCTATTTCGTCTCTTATCCAGAGATGGCAAAGCTGCTGGGGGGCACGCCGGTCGTCGTTGAATGCCTGGAAACGACAGGGTTCAGGCTCACGCCCGAGCGGCTCGAGCAGGCGATCACGCCGAAAACCAAGTGGCTGTTTCTGAACACGCCCGGCAATCCGTCCGGCGCCGTCTATTCCGAGGCGGACCTGCGGGCGCTCGGCACGATCCTGGCCAAACACCCCCAAGTGCTCGTGCTCTCTGACGAGATCTATGAGCACATCATTTTCGACGGCCGCGAATTCGTATCCTTCGGCAAGGCATGTCCTGAGCTCCGGGATCGGAGCCTGATCGTCAACGGCGCTTCCAAGGCCTATGCGATGACGGGCTGGCGCGTCGGCTATGCCGCGGGCCCGCTGCCGCTCATCAAGGCCATGGCGACGATTCAGAGCCAGTCGGTCACGTCGGTCTGTTCGATCGCGCAGGCGGCCGCCCTCGCTGCATTGAACGGCCCGCAAGACAACGTGGCCCGGTTCAGGAAAGCCTTCGAAGATCGCAGAAATCTCGTCGTCGACGGCATCAGGCGGGCAAACGACCTGACGCTCGCACCCCCTGAAGGTGCCTTCTACGCGTATATCGGCTGCGCCAACCTGATCGGCCGCAGGACGTCCAAAGGTGTCGAGCTCACGGACGATGCCACCGTCGCGACATATCTCCTGACCGAGGGCCGCGTGGCGTCGGTGCCGGGTGTCGCCTACGGTCTATCGCCCTATTTCCGCATCTCCACGGCCGCCAGTGCGGAGGTGCTTACCGAGGCCGTCGCACGGATCAATGCCGCCGTGGCGCAAGTGGAGTAGATCATGCCGCACTACGAACGCATCCTGATCACTGGTGCCGCTGGCCGCTTAGGGTCGGAGCTGCGAAAGGGCCTGGCGCCGCTGACCAAGACGGTCCGCCTCGCCGGTCGCACGCCCTTCGGGGAACTGGCACCGCACGAGGAAGAAGCGGTCTTCGACCTCGCCGACATGGATGCGACGATCGCCGCCACTGAGGGCTGCGACGCCATCGTCCACTTCGGCGGTGCTGCCCTTGAATCCCCTTGGCAGGCCGTCCTCGATTCCAATATCCGCGGCTCGTACCACATCTACGAAGGTGCCAGGAAACATGGGGTCAGGCGGGTCATCTACGCCTCCTCGGTTCACGCGATCGGCTTTCACGGGATCGAAGACCATATCGGCGTCGACGCGCCGGTTCGCCCTGACAGCCTCTACGGGGTCTCCAAGAACTTCGTCGAGAGCCTGAGCCGGCTCTATTGGGACAAGTTCGGCATCGAGTCGGTTTGTCTTCGGATCTTCTCGTCCTTCCCGGAACCGAAGGACCGGCGCATGCTGTGGTCCTATCTTTCGTTTGCCGACTGCGTGCGGCTGGTCGAGGCGTCGCTGACGGCACCATGGGTGGGGCACACCATTTCCTTCGGCCTGTCCGACAACAAGGTCAAAACCGTCGACAACAGCGGTGCCGACCACCTCGGCTACATTCCCCGAGATAGCTCCGAGCCGTTTCGTGCCGCGGTCGAGGCGAACACGCCTACGCCCGATCCCAAATCGCCGTCGGTCAAATACCTGGGCGGATGGTTCTGCGAACTCGGCCACCCCGACGACCCGAAGTAGGCGGCCCGAACGTCCAAAACGGAGGGACGATACAAGGTGGCCGTGACCAGTCTCCATTCGGAGCCCTGAAGCACAGCCACACTTCGCTCCGGATCAAATCATCGCACTCTAGCTATTTGATTAGAGACGGATTCACGGAATGAGCGGATCGCCAAGCGATTCCACTCATTCCGATCCGGCTCTAGTGGCGGCGACTGGCCTGCAGGCCCCGGCCTAAAGTGCCGCGGCCGACACCATCTTGGTGTTCAGGTAGGCCTCGATCGCCTCGGTACCGCCCTCTGAGCCATAGCCGCTGTCCTTGACGCCGCCGAACGGCACTTCGGGCAGGGCGATGCCATGATGATTGACCGACAGCATGCCGACCTCGACCCGGCTCGTCAGCGTCTGAAGCGTCTTCTGCGACGAGGTGTAAGCGTAGGCCGCCAGGCCGTAATCGAGCCGGTTGGCCTCGGCAATCACCTCGTCGATGGTCGAGAACCGGCCGACGAGCGCCAACGGACCGAACGGCTCCTCGTTCATCGCGCGCATGTCGGTGGTCATGCCGGTCAGCACGGTCGGCTCGAAGAAATTGCCGACATTGCCGATCCGCTTGCCGCCGGCGGCAATGGTCGCACCCTTGGCAACAGCATCGTTGATCAGCGTCTCCATCGCCGGGATGCGCCGGGCGTTGGCGAGTGGGCCCATTGTGGTGCCTTGCTCGAGGCCGTTGCCGACCTTGATCTTCTTGGCATGGGCGACAAGCTTCTCGACGAATTCGTCATGGACCGCGTCCTGCACGAGGAAGCGGGTCGGAGCGACGCAGACCTGGCCGGCATTGCGGAACTTGTTGGTGCCCAGAATGGTGGCTGCGGTGTCGATATTGGCGTCGTCGAACACCATCGACGGCGCATGGCCGCCGAGCTCCATTGTCACCCGCTTCATGTGGGCGCCGGCGAGGGCGGCCAGATGTTTGCCGACCGGGGTCGAGCCGGTGAACGAGATCTTCTTGATGATCGGATGCGGGATCAGATACTCGCTGATCGTCGCCGGCACGCCGAAGACAAGGTTGATGACGCCCGCCGGCAAGCCGGCATCAAGCCAGCACTGGGCATAGGCCGCGAGTGAACCCGGCGTCTCTTCCGGACCCTTGACGATGATGGAGCAGCCGGCCGCAAGCGCGCCGCAGATCTTGCGGTTGGCCTGGTTGATCGGGAAATTCCACGGCGTGAAGGCGGCGACCGGGCCGACCGGCTCCTTGATCACCAGCTGCATCACGTTCTCGGCCCGGCTCGGCACGACGCGGCCGTATGCGCGTCGGGCTTCCTCGGCGAACCATTCGATGATGTCGGCCGAGAACGCCGTCTCGATCTTCGCCTCGCCGAAGGGCTTGCCCTGCTCGAGCGTCATGATACGGGCGATCTCGTCGACGCGGGTGCGCAGGGTCTCGGCCGCCTTGCGCATGATCTTGCTGCGATCGTAAGCCGACATGCGGCGCCAGGTCTCGAACCCCTTTTGCGCGGCCGCGAGCGCCCGGTCGAGGTCGGGGATGTCGGCATGGGCCACGGTGCCGTTCACCTCCCCGGTCGCGGGGTTCAGAACGTCGAGGGTCTTGCCCGATTGACTCGGCCCCCAATTGCCGTCGATGAGAAGCTGGACGGTTGGATACATGACACCTTCCTTGAGTTGTAAAGCTGCGTTATCGAGCGATCGTCGGGCGACGGCCGTGCCGACACATGGGCACGACGCGATGGAAACCCAATGACGCAGGCATCCGGGGGCGGCCGCGGCATTTTGGTCGACAACAGACCGTACGGGTGAAGAGCGCCATCCCTGATACAGATCTCCGGCTCAACTTTCGGCGAAGCCGAGCATCTTGGTGCGCACTTTCAGCAGGTGGTCCCGGATGGCGTGGGCTGCGGCACTTGCATCCCGCGAAGCGATCGCATCAACGATCCGGCGATGCTGCGCCTGGTAGTATTGCCAGAGCACGGTATCGGTGTGGCCTTGTTTGATATGTAGCCAAGGACGCTCATGGCGAATGCTGATGACAGCATCGTAAACGCCGATTGCGAGGCGATTGTGGGTCGCAGCGACCAGGCTGAGGTGGAAGGAACGATCCCATCGCTCCCACTCCTCCCAGCCGTCGGCTCCATCGCCGCCGTCAAGGCAGTCCCGGATTGCCTGAATGTCGCGCTCACTCGCATTCAGCACGATTGCCTCAGCCAGACTGGGCTCCAGGGCGACACGAAATTCCATCAGCTCGGCCGGACTCGTGTCGAGCAGCGAGGCCGACAGCGGCGCCCCCTGCCGATCGTTCGCGGCCCGCACGATCGTACCATGTCCAACCCGACGCTCGATCTTGCCCGCCTCGTGCAACAACGCCAGCGCCCGGCGCACGACAGTACGCGACGCGCCGAATTGAGCGGCGAGCTCGCGCTCCGTCGCGATCTTCTCGCCGGGCTTCAGACGCCCCTGATCGATATGCCGTTCGATCGTCGCGTGCAGATCTGCGGCCTGCCGCCGCGCCTTCTCCCTGCTGCTGCGGCTCACAACGAGCGCGTCGACCTGTTTTTTCATCACACGAAACCTTCCACCGCTCAGCGCGACCGAGCTTACAGCACCAAGCAATAATTCATTTTAAGAACCAATTCAATACCAATATAGCCGCAGCCTGCCGCATCATATTGCCTTTATGTGCACGAATTTTCCGCAGCATTGCTCAATCACAGTCTTCCAGCAACCAAGATTCCGCTTTCATCATTCTGACGCCTGTGCCACCATCAGAACCATTAAAAGCCATTTTCCACCAAAATACCCCCGGGGGAAGCATTGAGGCCAGCGCAGCCGATCGCCATCGAGCCCCTTGTCGCAGGCCAGCTGGCTGCGCGTTCCAGCAGCGCGGCGGCCCCGAGCGAGGGCGTGGCGGTCAGCTGCCGAAACCTCCTGAAGACCTACGGCACCCTGGCGGCACTCAATGACGTCTCGCTGGCGATCCGGCCCAACGAGTTCTTCACGCTGCTGGGTCCGTCGGGCTGCGGCAAGACCACGCTGCTGCGCGCGATCGCCGGGTTCGTCAGCCTGGACGGCGGCAGCATCACCGTCCATGGCCAGCGGCTGGACGGGCTGCCACCGCACAAGCGCCCGGTCAATACCGTGTTCCAGAGCTACGCCGTATTCCCGCACATGACGGTCGCCGACAACATCGCATTCGGGCTCGAGATGGAGCGCTGGCCGAAGCGCAGGATCACCACTCGCGTTGAAGAAATGCTGCGGCTCGTGCAGCTCGACGGCATGGCCGCGCGCAAGCCGGCGCAGCTTTCGGGCGGCCAGCAACAGCGCGTCGCCGTCGCCCGGGCGCTTGCCAAAGGCCCGCGCGTCCTGCTGCTCGACGAGCCGCTCTCGGCACTGGACCAGAAGCTGCGCACTGGAATGCAGCTCGAGCTGAAGCGCCTGCAGCGCGAGACCGGCATCACGTTCGTCTTCGTCACGCACGACCAGCGCGAAGCGCTCACCATGTCGGACCGCATCGCGGTCATGAACGCCGGCAACGTGCTGCAGATCGGCTCTCCGGAGGAGATTTACGAGCGACCGGCCGCGCGGTTCGTCGCCGACTTCATCGGCGAGATGAATTTCATTCCGGCCGAGGCGGCGGGCGGCTGCCGCTACCGCCTCGCAACAGGCCTGGAACTGGACGCGTCGGAGCCGGCGTCGACCGGGACACCCGTGACGTTGGCCATCCGCCCCGAACGGTTGAGGCTCGGACCGATTTCCGCCGACAGCTTGGCCGCGACGGTCCAGGAAACCGTCTACGAAGGCACGGATACGATCTATTACCTGGCCATGACCAATGGTGACCGGCTTCGGGCGCGCGAGCAGAATCGCAGCGGCTCGCTGCCGCAGTTCGGCGTCGGTGACAAGGTCGGCCTTACGCTGCCGGCCTGCTCCATCCGGGTATTGACCGCATGATCGCGGCAGGGCGTCGCCTTTCCCTCATCGGGCCGGCAATCCTGGTGATCGGCGTGCTTCTGGTCGTGCCGCTGGCTCTCATGGCCTACGTCTCGACCCTGCAGCGCGGCGACGACGGTGGCGTGATCTGGAACCTGCACACCGCCGACGCCTACGTGCAGTTCCTTTACGAGCGCGACCTGTTCGACCAGTTGGCGCTCAATTCCGACTACATTCGGATCTTCCTGCGCTCAATCACGCTATCCGCCGTCACGGCTGTGGTGACCTTGGCGCTCGCCTTCCCGACGGCCCTCTGGATGGCGTTTCAGCCCGAGAACCGCCGACCGCTTCTGCTCCTGGTCGTAACCGTGCCGTTCTGGACCAACCTGCTGGTCCGCAACTACGCCTGGGTGCTGATGCTGCGCAACGGCGGGTTCGTCGACTGGGTCTGCCAGCATGTCGGCCTGGCCAGCGCACCGATCGACATTCTCTATACGCCCGTCGCGACCGGCATCGGCCTCGTCTATTCGTTCCTGCCCTTCATGATCCTGCCGATCTACGTCAGCATGGAGAAGATCGACCGGCGCTATATCGAGGCGGCCTACGATCTCGGGGCCGACCGCTGGCGTGCGATCCGCCGGGTGATCCTGCCGCTCTCGATTCCAGGTATCGTAGGCGGCCTCATCCTTGTGTTCGTGCCATGCCTCGGGGCCTTCGTCAGTCCCGAACTGCTCGGTGGCGCCAAGTCCATGATGATTGGCAGCCTGATCCAGCAGCAGTTCGGCCAAGCCCGCAACTGGCCGTTCGGCTCGGCACTCGCCTTCGTGCTGCTGGGCCTCATCCTGGTCGCCCTTTGGCTTCATGCGGTGCGCTTCCGTCGTGCCTCGAGTGCGCAACCGTGAGCCGGGACCTCAGCCTCTTCCGCTTCCCGCTCGTCGGGCCGGCCGCCTGGGCAGTCATCACCTATCTCTACCTGCCGATCGTGGTGCTCGTGGCCTTGTCGTTCAACGCGGGCGATTCGGCCCTGTCGGGGTGGAACGGCTTCAGCCTCCGCTGGTACGCCGCCGTCGCCGAAGACCACGATATGCTGCGCGCGCTCGCCAATTCGCTGATCGTCGCCTCCGTTGCGACGACGGCCGGCACGGCTGTCGCGGTGCTGGCGGCACTTGGCACGTCGGGCGCCCGCTTTCGCCGGCAGAGTGCGTTCGAGGCGATGATCGGCCTCCCGCTCATCGTGCCGGATGTGGTGGCTGCCATCGCCATGCTGCTGTTGTTCGTGGCGCTCGGCCTGCCGCTCGGCCTCGCGAGCCTGATGCTGGCGCACACGGTCTTTGCCGTGCCGGTCGCCTATCTGCCGATCCAGGCCCGCCTCCAGGGGCTCGACCCGTCGCTCGGCGAGGCCGCGGCAGACCTTGGTGCCGGCCCCGCGACGAGCTTCCGGCGGATCGTGCTGCCGCTGATCTGGCCGGGCATCGTCGCGGGCGCGATGCTCGCCTTCATCGGGTCTCTGGGCGACGTGGTCGTCAGCTACTTCGTGTCAGGACCGGGTGCCACGACCCTGCCCGTCTATGTCTTCAGCATGGTCCGCATGGGCATCACGCCCGCCGTCAACGCCGTTTCGACGCTGCTGGTCGCGGTCTCGGTGACGCTGCTTCTGATTTCGTACCTGCTCGGCCGCCGTTTCCGGTAGCCGGGCGCAAACCAGGGGGATGGGATGAAAAGCCGGGCTCTCGCGGGATTGGTCTCTGTACTTTCCATCGTCGTCGCGGCGGCGCCGGCTCATGCCGAGACGAAGGAGCTCTTCCTCTACAATTGGTCCAACTACATGCCGCCGGACCTCTTGAAGCGCTTCGAGGCCGAGACCGGCATCAAGGTCACGCTCGACACCTATGATTCGAACGAGACCATGCTGGCCAAGATCCAGGCCGGCGGTGGCGGCTACGACGTGGTCGTGCCGTCCGGCCCGACACTCCAGACCATGATCCGCGACAAGCTGCTGATCGAGATCGACGCAAGCAAGCTCGCGAACTTCAAGAACGTGCGCGAGCCGTTCAACCACCCCGACTACGACCCGGCCCGCGCCTATTCCGTGCCCTACATGTGGGGCATCACGGCAATCGCCTACGACACCGCCAAGGTCGCGGGCGGCGCCAAGCTCGAGAACAGCTGGAAGGAGCTGTTCGAGCCGCGGCCGGAATTCGTCGGCAAAATCGGCATGCTGAAGGACGTGGGCGAGGTGATCGGCGCCGCGGCGCACTACCTCGGCTACGACTATTGCACCGCCAAGCCGGAGGAAGGCCAGAAGATCCTGGAACTGCTGGAAAAGCAGAAGCCGGCGGTGAAGCTCTACAATTCCGAAGGCACGGTCGACCGCGTCGCGAGCGGCGAAGTCGCCATGGAGCTGATGTGGAACGGCTCGTTTCACCGCGCCCACAAGAAGCTCGCGACCACCGCCTACATCTTCCCCAAGGAGGGCATGAACCTGTGGGGCGACAGTCTGGCCGTGCCGAAGGGCGCCAAGAACGTCGAGAACGCCAAGATCTTCATCAACTGGATGATGGACCCGAAGAACGCGGCCGAGGCTTCGAATTTCACCGGCTACAACAACGCGATCACTGGCGCAGACGCCTATCTCACGCCCGAGCTCAAGGCCGACCCGGCGATCAATGTCTCGCCGGAAGTGACGGCGCTGTTCCGGCCGACCAAGGACTGTCCGAAGGCAGCGCTCGACATGGACGACAAGATCTGGACGCGGCTGCTGCGCTGAAGCCTTTCATCCCCGGAGGAACCATGTCTCAGACACCCCCTGCGACCACAACGGTCGTGAAGACCATTCGTTTCGACCCGGCGAGCGCTGCCGACCCGTCGATGCCGACCACGACACGCGAATGGTATGCCGACCCGACCGGCTGCTTTAAGAGCGGCTTTTGGGCGAGCGCACCCGGCCGCGCCGAGATCCGCTACGACAAGGACGAGCTCTGCGTCATTCTCGAAGGCGTGGTGCGCCTGACAGACGGTGCCGGCGACAGCCAGACCTATCGCGCCGGCGACACGTTCGTGATCCCACGCGGGTTCACCGGCATCTGGGAAACCATTGAACCGACGCGTAAATTCTACGCGATCCATCGCAACGGCGGGAATTGAGCCGGCCGACGGCCGGTGGAATGCCGCGATGGATTACATCGACAGCTACTATGCACGAACGCTCGAGGAGCGATCGGACTACCCGATCCTCTCGAGCGGCCTCGACGTCGAAACCCTGGTGGTCGGCGGCGGTCTTGCCGGGACCGCCACGGCTCTCGACCTGGCGGAGCGCGGTCGCAACGTCGCGCTCGTCGAGGCCAACCGGATCGGCTGGGGCGCTTCCGGCCGCAACGGCGGCTTCGCCTCGGAGGGCTTCCCTCAGGGCTACATGGCGCTGGTCAAACGCGTCGGCCGCGAACGGGCACGTGAGATCCATCAGGTCGCACGCATGGGCCTCAAGCTGGTACGCGACCGCATCGACGCCTATGGGATCGCCTGCGGGCCACTCCAGCAGGGCGCCCTCCGCTGCAACATCGCGGGGCATGGCGACGACCTTCTCACCTTCCGCGACTTCATGGCCGGCACATTTGACACCGTCATGGAGTACTGGCCGCGAGCGCGCGTGGAAGACGCGCTATCAACGACCCGCTACGCCGACGCGCTTTTCGTGCCGAGCACGATTGCCGTTCATCCGCTCAATCTCAACCTGGGCCTGGCCCGCGCCTGTACCGAACGCGGCGGCAAGGTCTTCCAGGAAACGCCGGCGCTGTCGATAGACCGGCGTGGCGATCGCGTGGTCGTGCGCACGCCCGGTGGCCGCATCACTGCCAATCAGCTGGTTCTGACCTGCGGCGGCTACATCGATGGGCTGCACGGTCCGCTGTCCCGCGCGACCATCCCGATCGCGACCTTCGTAATGGCGACGGAACCGCTCGGCGATCGGCTGGCACGGGCCATCCGCGTGCCCTACGCGATCTTCGACAATCAGGTCGGTGTCAACTACTACCGCCCGCTTGCCGACGGGCGCGTGCTCTGGGGCGGGCGGGTGCTCGCCTGGGAACCGCCGGTCGACCGTATCGCCGCCTTGCTGAAGCATGACATTGCCAGCTTCTATCCGGACCTGGCCGACGCACGGGTCGAGGTCGCCTGGGGCGGCGCCATGCCGATGACCCGTCATAAGCTCCCCGTCATCGGCCGGACCGCGCCGAATGTCTGGTACGCGACCGGCTTCGGCGGCCTCGGGGTCACGCTCACCTCGGCATTTGGTCGCCTCATCGGACAGGCGATCGCCGAGGGCGACGAAACCTGGCGCCTGTTCGAGGCATTTGGCCTGCCCTTCGCCGGCGGCAAGCTCGGCCGCATCCCGGCCCAACTCGTCTACTGGTCGCACAAACTGCGCGCCAGGCTCGGCCCGGCGGGCGCGCACTGATGGCGCCCGTGCTGGACCAAGCATCGCCGCCCCAGGGCCTGTGGGCCGCGACCGGCCTTGCGGCCCGTCCGGCCGAAGCGGCGCGCTCGGACATCTCGACCGAGGTCGCCATCATCGGCGGCGGCTTCTGCGGGCTCTCGGCCGCCCTTCACCTTGCGGAACGCGGCATCGAGGCGACGGTCCTCGAAGCCGAGGCGGCGGGCTGGGGTGCGTCGGGCCGAAACGGCGGCCAGGTCATTGCCGGCCTGAAGCTTGATCCGCGGGAGATGGTCGCGAAGTTCGGGCGGGAGCAGGGCCAAGCGCTGCACCGCTTCGGCGCCGCCACCGCCGACCTTGTGTTCTCAATCGTCGAGCGGTTCCAGATCCGCTGCGAGGCTCATCGCGACGGCTGGATTCAGGCGGCCCGCTCTGAGCCCGTGCTGGCGGCGATCCAGGCGCGCGCCGCCGACCTTGCGCACCAAGGCGAGGCGGTCGAGCTCATCGGGGCCGAACAAATCGCCGATCTGACCGGGACGCGTTTCTTCGCCGGCGGCATGCTCGACCGTCGGTCCGGCACCGTGCAGCCGCTGAGCTACGCCCGCGGCCTCGCCGCCGGCGCCGTCGCCACGGGCGCGCGCCTCGTGCACGGCTGCCGGGTCACGGGCCTCGCGCGCGAAGGCGGTCGCTGGCGGCTGGAGACCAGCGGCCCGAAAGCCAATGGCCCCACGGTGCGCGCCCGCCACGTGCTGATCGCGACCAACGCCTACCTGGGCGACCTCTATCCCGTGCTCAAAACCGCAATGATTGTGGTCGAGAGCATCCAGATCGCGACCGAGCCGCTCTCCGCCGCACTCGACCGGGCAGTTCTGCCGAGCCGCCTGCCGGTGTCTGACCTCATGGATCTTGGCGTCTATTTTCGCCGCGATGACGCAGGCCGCTTCGTGATCGGCGGCAGCGGCAGCCTGACCGGCCGGACTTCGCCCGCGCTTTTCACCGCCCTTGCCCGCTCAGCCGGCGTGCTTTATCCGGCGCTCCGGCCCGAGCATTTCACCAGCCGCTGGGGCGGCAAACTGACGCTGACACCCGACCATCTGCCGCGCCTTGTCTCGCCCGAGCCCGGCCTCCATGTCGCCTACGGCTGCAACGGGCGCGGCGTGGCACTCATGACCATGATGGGCAAGCTCGCAGCCGCACGAATCGCCGGCGATGTTTCAGACGACCTGCCGATCGCGACCCTGCCGCCGGCCCGCTACCCGCTCCACACTCTGCGCCTGCCCGTGATGATGGCCGTGCGGCGTGTCCGACGCCTGCGCCGCACCTTCGCCCGCGGCTAGTGCCGCCCGAGGAGATCTTGAATGGACCTGCCGAACTCGCTTCACGCCCGCGACATCGCGCACGTGCTGCATCCCTATACCAATCTCAGCCTGCATCGGACCGAAGGGCCGCTCATCATCGAGCGCGGCGACGGCATCCATGTCGTAGACGACCAGGGCAACCGCTACATCGAGGCGATGAGCGGCCTGTTTTGCGCCTCGCTGGGCTTTAGCGAGCAGCGCCTCGTCGAGGCAGCGGTCCGGCAGATGAGCGCACTGCCGTTCTACCATTCGTTCGGGCACAAATCGAACCAGCCGGTCGTCGAGTTGGCCGAACGGCTGCTCGCAATGGCGCCGGTGCCGATGTCCAAGGTGTTCTTCGCCAATTCCGGCTCGGAGGCGAACGACACGGCGGTCAAGCTCGTCTGGTACTATCACAACGCCATCGGCAAGCCCGACAAGAAGAAGATCATCTCGCGCATCAAGGCCTATCACGGCGTCACGGTCGCAACCGCGAGCCTGACGGGCCTTCCGAACAATCATCGCGACTTCGACCTGCCGATCGCGCGCATCCTGCACACGGACTGCCCCGGCTATTATCGATTTGGCCGGCCGGGCGAGAGCGAAGAGGAGTTCGCGACCCGCTGCGCCCAGTCGCTGGAGGATCTCATCCTGCGCGAAGGGCCGGACACGGTCGGTGCCTTCATCGCCGAGCCGGTGATGGTGTCCGGCGGCTGCATCGTGCCACCGGCAACGTATTTCGCGAAGGTCCAGGCCGTCCTGAAGAAATACGACGTGCTGCTGATCGCCGACGAGGTCATCTGCGGCTTCGGCCGGACCGGCAACATGTTCGGCAGCGAGACCTTCGGGCTCGAGCCCGACATGATGACGATGGCGAAGCAGCTCTCGGCCGCCTATCAGCCGATCTCGGCGCTCATGGTCAACGCCAGGATCTTCGAGGCGATGGTGGCGGAAAGCGAGAAGATCGGCACGTTCGGCCACGGCTTCACCTATAGCGGCCACCCGGTCGCCGCGGCGGTGGCACTCGAGACGCTCAAGATCTATGAGGAGCGCGACATCCTCGGCCATGTGCGCGCCATAGCGCCTCGCTTCCAGGCGGCGCTCCGGCGGCTCGGCGAACATCCACTGGTCGGCGAGGCACGCGGCGTCGGGCTCGTCGGCACGCTCGAGCTGGTGCAGGACAAGCAGACCCGCGAGAATTTCCCGCCAGCCATGGCGGTCGCAGCCCAAGCCGGCAAGCTCGCCCAAGCCCACGGCGTCATCACCCGTGGCATGGGCGACAATTTCAATCTTTGTCCGCCGCTCATCATCACCGAGCGGGAACTCGACGACCTGATGGTCCGTGTCGAGCGGACGCTTGACGATACAGCCCGTTGGCTCGACGCCAGCGCGCACCGGTAAGAGGTCGCGCACCATGCGAAATTTCGAGAACTCGGGACGGTCGCTCGCGGCGGGCCGGCACGGAATGGCGGCGACCTCTCATCCAACGGCGACCCTGGCGGCACTCGATATTCTTCGCGACGGCGGGAACGCGATGGACGCCGCCGTCGCTGCCTGCGCCGTGCAATCGGTCGTCGAAGCCGGGTCGACGGGCATTGGCGGGGACTGCTTCGTCCTGCTGTCCAGAGAGGGTTCGGAGGATATCGTCGCCTACAACGGCTCCGGCCGCAGTCCAGCAGCGGCAACGGCAGCCTGGTATCGCGACCGAGGGATGACCGCGCTGCCCCGTCAGTCGCCACATGCCGTGACCGTGCCGGGCGCGGTCGAGGCCTGGGCTCGGCTCGTTCATGACCATGGACGCTTGGACCTGGGCCGGCTTCTGAAGCCGGCCATTGAGCTCGCCCGTGACGGATATGTCCTGACACCGCGCGTCGCGCGCGATCTCTCGCTGCAGGCGGAACTGCTGTCACGCAATCCGGCGGCGGCCGCTACATTCCTGGCCGGGGAAAGCGCGCCCGAAATGGGCAGCACCCAGCGCCAACCGGCGCTTGCCGAGACTTTGACTGCGATCAGCCGCCATGGACCGAGCGCGTTCTACACAGGTGCCGTGGCCGAGGACATGGTCGAAACCCTGCGGGATCTGGGCGGGCTCCACACCCTGGCAGACTTCGCCGCCGCCGCGGGAGAATATGTAACGCCGATCTCCGCCGACTACCGCGGCCACACGGTCTACGAATGCCCGCCGAACGGCCAGGGCGTCGTGGCGCTGATGATCCTCAAGATCCTGTCACGCTTCCGGCCGTCGGGCGATCCACTCGCCGTCGAAAACCTCCACCGCGAGATCGAGGCGACCCGGCTTGCCTATGCCGCCCGGGATGCCTTTGTTGCCGATGGCACGGTTCCGGTCCAGCACCTGCTGTCGGACAGATTTGCCGCGGATCTCGCGGACCGCATCGATCCGGAGCGGGCGCTCGACCCGTTGCCGGCTTTCGACACGGTCGAGCACAAGGACACGGTCTACATCGCCGTGGTCGACAAGGACCGAAACGCGGTCAGCTTCATCAACTCGATCTTCCACCCGTACGGTAGCGGGATCATGAGCCGACGCTCGGGCGTGCTATTCCACAACCGAGGCCAGAGTTTCTCGCTTGAGAGAGGTCATCCGAACGAACTCGCGCCGAGGAAGCGCCCCATGCATACGATCATCCCTGGGATGGTCGCGAAGAATGGCCGCGTCGTCATGCCGTTCGGCGTCATGGGCGGCCACTACCAAGCTATGGGCCATGCCCATCTGCTGTCGAAGATCTTTGATTTCGGCATGGATTTGCAGAGCGCCATTGAATTGCCGCGGCTCTTTCCCCTGCCCGGAGGCAAGAGCGTCGAAGCGGAGGAGCGGCTGCGCAACAGCATCGGTGGCGAATTGGAGCGTCGGGGATTCAAGGTCCAGCCGCCAAATTGGGCCATTGGCGGCGCGCAGGCGATCTGGATTGACTGGGAGCGCGGCACATTGCTCGGCGGCTCCGACCCGAGGAAGGATGGTTGTGCACTGGGCCTCTAGAGCCGGATCGGAATGAGTGGAATCGCTTGGCGATCCACTCATTTCGTGAATCCGTCTCTAATCAAATAGTTAGAGCGCGATTCACGCATTGGCTGGTTCCAGCCAATGCGACCGCGCTCTAGCCCAAAGGGAGCGTTCACGCGGCGCGAAGCAGCGAGCTGATGGAATACTCTCGGCGCCGCTCGTGCCCGCTCCCGTTTGTTCAGGGATGACCGCCCAATCGGCCGCGGGATCAGAGCGGATCGAAGGCGCGGATCGGCGGCAGGTTGCCGGTGAACCGCTCCACCTCGACTGTCGTGAGCTGCCCGGTGCAGCCCTGGGCCAGGTTTGATGTGCCGACGTCCTGCGTCAGGACATTCGGATTGCCGTGCACGCACATGGGCTTGCCCTCGACGGGATCGACCGGGTCATACCATGCCCCCGTCGGGAGCTGGATCACGCCCTGCCGGATATCCTCGGTCAGATGCACGCCAGCGAGGCAGGCGCCGCGCTCGTTGAACAGGCGAATGATGTCGCCGTCCGCGATCCCGCGTACCGCCGCATCAGCCGGATGCATCCGGGCCACTTCCCGGTCCCGGTGCTTCGCGTCCATGCTGTGCCCGCCGAAATCGAGCTGGCTGTGCAGGCGCGTGGCCGGCTGATTGGCAACCAGGTGCAACGGCGCCGGGGCGCTCGGGCAGTTGGCCGGGCCAAGCCAGGCCGCATGGCCCGGGCAGGTGGCCTCGCCGAAGCTTGCGATGGTCTCGGAGAAGATTTCGATCCGCCCGCTCGGCGTCACCAGCGGGGCCTGGTCCGGATCTGCCCTGAACGCACGCAGCCGGCCGCCGTCATCTGCCTGCTGCGGCAGGTCGAAGCCATCCCCCGCCCAGAAAGTCTCGAAATCCGGTGCGGGAAGGCCTTGTTCTTTCAGGGCCGCGCGGGTCGGCTCGTAGAGATGCTCGAGCCATTGGCGCGTCGTGCGGCCCTCCGTGAAGGCTTCCCGCCTGCCGAGCCGTTCTGCCAGATCGGCAAAGATGGCGTAGTCGTCGCGGGCCTCTCCGAACGGTTCCGCGACCGGCCGCATCGGCACGAGCAGCGGGTCGTGCGTGTTGCCGCCGATATCTTCCCGCTCCAGGGTCATGGTGCAGGGCAGGATGAAATCCGCGTGTCGTGCCGTCGCGGTCAGGCCGAGCTCATGCACCACCAGCGTATCGACGCGCGCGAACGCCTGGCGCAACCGGTCCAGGTCCTGGTGATGATGGAAGGGATTGCCGCCGGCCCAATAGACCAGCCGGATGTCCGGGTAAGTCCGGGTCTCGCCGTTGTAGCGATACGGGGCACCGGGGTGGAGCAGCATATCGGCGATGCGGGCGACCGGGATGTAGTCGCGGATGCCGTTTCGCCCCTGCGGCAAGGTCGGCATCGGCACCGCATTGGTGCGCCGCCCATAATAGGCGATGGCACCGAGCGCATAGCCGAAGCCGCCGCCCGGCAGCCCGATCTGGCCGAGTGCCGAGGCGAGCACCGCGCCCATCCAGACCGGCTGTTCGCCGAACCGTGCCCGCTGCAGGGAATGCGACACGACGACCAGGACGCGCTTCCCAGCCAACCGCCGGGCCAGGTCGACGATGGTTTCGGCCGGCACGCCGGTCAGCGGTGCTGCCCAGGCGGCATCCTTGGGCTGGTTGTCGGTCTCGCCGAGGAGGTAGCGCTCGAACATTGCCCAGCCGACGGTGTAGCGGTCGAGGAACGCCCGGTCATGCAGCCCCTCGGCGACCAGCGTATGGACCAGGGCCAGCATCAGTGCCGTGTCCGTGCCCGGCTCGCTGCTGATCCATTCCGCACCCGCCTCGTCCGGCAAATCGGCCCGCAGCGGGCCGACGAGGACAAACTCGCACCCGCGCGCCCGGGCGCGCGCCATCGCACCGCGCTCGACATGGCGGCTGATGCCGCCGCCCGCGATCATGCTGTTCTTGAGCGCCATGCCGCCGAAGGCGAGGACGAGGTCGCTGTGCTCGGCGACCTGCTCCCAGGACACGTTGCGCTTGGTCAGGTCCTCATAGTCACCGATGATATGCGGCACCAGGACGGAGGATGCGCCGGAGCTGTAGCTGTTGACCGAGCGGACATAGCCGCCCATGGCGGTGTTGAGGAAACGATGCACCTGGCTCTGGGCGTGATGGAACCGCCCGGCGCTCGACCAGCCGTAGGAGCCGCCGAACACGGCGCCCGGTCCGTGCCCGTCGCGCACCCGGGCGAGTTCGCCGCCCAGGAGATCGAGCGCTTTTCCCCACGACACGGGGACGAACTCGTCGCGCCCCCGGCGCGGGTCGGGCCCGGGCCCTTGCTCCAGCCAGCCGCGGCGGATCATGGGCTGGGCGACCCTCGCCCGATGCCTGAGGGCTGCGGGAAAATTCTGCAGGATGCCGTTCGGGTCGGGATCGGCCGGATGCGGCCGCACTTCGAGCCGCCCTTCCTTCCAGCGCGCCGAGAAGGCGCCCCAGTGCGAGTTGTGCGGCACGAAATCGGTCTCGGGTCCAGTGTCGTCTCGAGAAAACAGCGTGGTCGACATGGGGAGATCCTTATCCGTTGCCTGGTACGCCGGTGCCGGGCGTGCCCATCGAGCGTCTCAAGCTCATTGTGCAGATCCCCAAGCACCGCATTGGCAATCTCAAAGATCGGCCGTAGCGGATGATCCTGCCGCAACCGTGCCCGAAGGCCATATAGGGAAGCAAGGCCCCGACCGCACGTCAGCCCCGCGCATCCCGTCCTCCCTCCGAAGCTCGCGCCACAAAGGGAATCACGTTCGGCCCCACGGTACCACCTTCTTGTTCGACAGCCTGCCAGGCCCGACACATCTGCTCCAGGAGGCCGTCAGCGACAAGGCGCGGCACGCCCTCATGGCGGCCGATGCCGCCGAACGCATCGCGTCGCCGCTGCCCGAGAGGTATGGAGCCCTAAAGAGAGCCGGGTTGACTGGTAACGCGATCCAGCCCCTGCCTTTCCTGCTCCGTCAGTGCGCTTTTCTGCTGCTCTGTCAGCTTGCCATTGCCAAGCATATGGACAGCGCTATCGGGATCGTAGCTCTGCACATCTTGCTTCCGCCGACGGCTGTCGTTCCGCTGTTCCCGGGCCGGCGAACTTTCGCCGCCGCCATAGCCGATGACCTCGACGGTAATGATCGAGGGCAGGTCCTGCGCCGGTGAGCGGTTGCTTTGCCTGGCCGCGTCGGCGGCGGCATTGGCCGCGGCGCCGGCCGCGTTGGACGCGGAGCTTAGCGCGCCGACATCGATGGTGGCCGCCTTCGGCACGCCGATCGTCTGGCCCTGGACTTGGGCGTTGGCGGCGTTGGCGACGAACTGGGCGGCGACGATCAGGTTGCCCGACGAGCGGATGCCGGCGGCACCGAAGTCGACCGTGCCGCGCGGCGCGATGGTCTCGACATTGGCCGAGGGCGCTCCGGGGATGGTCTGCAGCGTGGCGATGCCGGCGCCGGTTACCGCACCCCGCGCGTCGCGCGTGCAGTAGAAGTCGCTGTCGCAGACATAGATCGGGGGCGGCACGTCGGCGAGGGTCTTCGAGCCCTTGCCGGCATTAATATCGCCGTTCGACGACCAGATGGTGATGGCACCGCCCTGCTCGGTGAAGATCCGGCTCTGCGCCAGGAGCACGCTCCGGTCGGTGAAGATGTCGATCGCCCCCTGCTCGAGCGTGAGCACGCCCTGGGTGGCGGCCGACTTGCCGGTCGCGGGCGGTGCCGAGCTGCCGCCGATAAGCGCCTCGCCGCCAGGGCCCAGGAGCGCGATGTTGCCGCCCTGCTGGGTCTGGATGGTGGTGTTGCGGATGTCGAGATCGCCGGTCGAGACCAGGGTCTCGGCACCCTGCTTGCCGCCGTACAGGCTGTTGGCGGTGTAGCCCATCGCCGCCGGGAACAGCGTGTTGATGGCCTGATAGCCGCGCGCGTACTGGTGATAATAGGAGCTCGACGGATCGTTGTAGTCGACGCCGACCTGGGTCAGCACGGTGAACAGCGCCTGCCGGTTGAAGCGCTGCTGTGCCGCTTCAGGCAGGGCCTGGAACTCGGCCCAGGCCTGGTTCAGCGTCAGCGTCACCGACGGCTTGTCCTTCTTGAGCCCGGTATCGATGCCGGTCCCCTCGTCCCAGGTCTCCATGAAGGCGACGAGCGCCTGCTCGACCGCCGGTGTCGCGACCGCCGGATCGACATAGGCCTTGATGAAGGCGGCGTTGGCGACGCCCTTGCCCACGCCGAACAGCACGTCGATATCGGCGCTCTCGTGCGGCAGGTAGGGGTCGATGGCGTTGCCGACGGCAACGATACCGGTAGCAACGCCGGTGGTCCCGTTGGCGGCGTTCGTGGTCGTGTAGGACGGCGTGAGCGGGCCGATATTGCGACCGGCCTCGACGTCGAAGCTGCCCGGCCCACCCGTTTGCAAGCTCGGAACCGGCGCATTCGTGTCCGCGGCAAGGTTGGGGCTGTCCCAGATGTCCCGGCCGGCGATGATGCGGGTGATGTCGTCCTGGCGCAGGTTCTGGCCGCGGAAGTCGAGGTTGGTGATGTCCTGCCCGGCCCGGATCTCGGCCGGCTTGTCGACCGAGAGGGTGATGAGGCGGTCATACAAGCCGCTCCCGTCGGACGCCACCATGCCGTCGGTGATGCTGCCGGTGAGGCTGTAGATGCGCACGGGCTGGCTGTCGCCGGCATGGAGTGCCGTCGGCGAGTGATCGACCAGCGCGGGCGACAGGAGATTGAAGTCGAACACGCCGGAGCTGGTGTTCATGTTGATCGGCATAGGGTTGAGCGGCGACGGCAGGGCCGCGGGCGAGGCGTCGATCATGCCGAACTGCAGGTCGGCGTAGTTGGAGTTGGGCGTCCGCTGGAAGGAGATCGACTGGTCGGCGATCAGGCTGAGCTGGCCGGTCGCGGACGGATAGAGCTGGCCGGCGCGATCGATCGAGAGAGCGCCGTTGAACGCCGTGAACGTCACCGTCGCGGGCAGTATGTTGCTGTCGTCGTTGACGGTCGCACCGGGGGTGCCGGCGTCGATCGGCGAAAGGTCGGTCAGCGAGTTCAGCGCCACGGCGCCGGTGGTCGAGACCACGTTGACGGCCGAGCGCGCCGAATAGCTCTGCGCGTCGGCGAGCCAGGTGGCGGTCTGCGCGCTATAGCCGTTCTGCAGCGTGGTTCCCTGGATGTAGGACGGATTGACGATCGCGCCGATATCCGCGCCCTGACGGGCGGTGACATCGAGCACCCCGTCCTGCACGGCGAGAATGGTCGAGACGCCCTCGGTCGTCCCGAATAAGACATTGAGGATGTGCGTCAGCCCGCCGGACGCGATCTGGCCACCGGCGGTGATCGTGCCGGTGCCCTTGGCGACGAAATAGTCGCCGGCGAGGATGTTGCCGCCGGCTGTCACCGTCAGGTCGCCGCCGCCGACCGTGTTGACCGTCGCGCCGCCGTTCGGGAGATACCAGCTGGTCGGCAGCGACACGGCCAGGTTCTGGATATTGCCGCCGGCGGAGATCGCGACATCGCCGCCGACGCTCATGACGCCCTGGTCGAACGCGCCGAAGTTGATCGAGGCCTGGGTGACCTGGCCGTTGGACGACCGGACGTTGCCGGTCTGCATCCAGGGCCACCAGAACTGGCTGATGGCGTCCCCCGAGCCCGTGACGCTCTCGACGCCGGTGATGTCGTTGCCGGCGTGGATCGAGATATTGCCCGCCGCATCCGGATTGACGGCGCTGGTCGCGAGCACATCGTAGGCACCGAAACCGCTCTTTCCGGGGACGATGCTCGCACTGATCCCGAGGGGCGCACCCGCCGCCGGCGCCCCGGCCGTGTAGATGACGCCCGGCGCAACCGGATCGAGCAGGCTCACATTGTTCGCGGCCGCAAGGTCGATCGACCCGGTGCCCGTCCGGATCGTGGTCGGATCGAACAGCGGCTGGCCGTTGCCGTCGAGATAGCTGAAGTGGCCGTTGAGAGACAGGTTCCCGGAGCCCCTGGCCGCCGCAGTTGCGGCCGGTTCGACGCCGAGCGGATCGGCGCTGCCCAGGTCCGCGCCGGCGACGATCCGGTAGGACGAACTCTGGCCGCCCAGCAGGGTCGCGAAGCTGACCGGCAGCGGATTGCTCGGGCTCGCCACGCTCGCCGGAGAATTGCCCGGCAGATTGCCGATGTTGACGCCCGTATAGGGAATGGAGAGCGGCGCCAGCGGCGCGTACCAGACGCTATAGGCATTGGCCGGCTTGGTGGGCAAAATGCTGTGCGTCTCGGTCAGCTGATAGAGATACCCGTCATACACTTGAATATATTTAGGATAATCCGCTGGGTTTCTCGACAATTCCGGCGGCGTCGGCGTCCCGAATTTCTTGAAGGGCCCAAGTCCACCCGAGACTGTATACCGGGAGTATCCAAAGAGCCACCCGCCGGGATTTGAAGCCGACGCCGTTAAATTGGGGCCGTAATAGGCGATGAGATAGTCCTGATAAGAGGAATAGTTGGCAAGGACCGGAGCAGGCGTTCTGAGGGCGCTCACAGCCAGAATATGCCCCGCATACTGTGCGCCTCCCCATGCACTGATATCGGTGCCCCAGGCGTTGGCGTAGGAGACATAGTCGCTGTAATACGCCGACGCCTGACCCGTGAGCGGGGCGCTCAAGGCGAGGTTCGGGTCGAGCGCCGTGAGCGGCTGGGTCGAGCCGTCGACGTACTGCACCGTCACCGACGCCGGGTCGTCCGCCGCCATCAGCTGCTGGTAGAGCGACAGGGCGGCGGCATAGGTCCCGCCGGCAGCGCCGCCGCCGGCGGCGCCCAGGACGCTGGCGATCTGGCTCTGGAAGAAACCGTCGGTGATGCTGGCGTCGGCAATGAAATTCCCGGCGGCCCGGAACGTGATACGCGGCGCGATCGTCCCCTGATAGCGGTAGGCCGGGATGATCGTGCCGACGTTGTTCGGCTGGCCGGCGCCCAGGTTCCAGTTGGTGAGGACCGTGATATTGCCGCCATTGACGGCGGGGTTCGGATTGACCAGATCCACGCCGGGTGCGGCCTGGAAGCTGGCGATGCCGGCGAACCGGCCGGCGAACGCCGGGGTCGCGCCCAGGCCGTTCTCGATGAAGCCCATGAGCGTGCCGGGCACGGCCGCTTTGGCGTCTTCGTTCACATAGCCGTAGAAATTCTGGTGATCGGCGTTCGCCGTGGTCGGCGTGAAGTAGGCGTTCTGCAGGTAGTAGCCGAGATTGTTCGTCGTGCCGTCGCTGTTGGTGAGCGTGCTGCCGTCCCAGGTGGCGAGCGTGTGGCCGCTCTGGTCGGCGAAACTGCCGGCAACGAGCGCCGGTTGGCCGGCGCTCGGCACGCTGTCACCGTACCAGCCGGCCGGATCGATGATGCCGTTGAAATGCTTGGCGCCGGTCGAAGGATCGATCGTGCTCCAGGTGGCGAAGGCCTCGAGCGTGGTGGCGCGCGCGCCCTTGATCTGGGCGCCGGACGCGATCGCCACATTGACGTCGCCACCGACCAGCAAGGGGGCGCGGAAGGTGACCGTGCCGCCGGAGAGCCCGCCAGCCATGCCGCCCGAGACGTCGATCACGGCATTGGGCCCAAGCGTGATGCGCCCCGAGTTCGCCGCCGAGACCAGCTCGTAGCCGTAGGTCGGATCGAGCTGGACGACACCGCCCACCGTGTCGGGCGTGCCGACCGTGCCGAGGATGACCGTGCCGCCGCGCGTCGTGGCGCTGGAGCCGGTTGCCAGCAGCGAGCCCTCGAGGTCGACGCCACTCTTGCCGTAGAGTGCGATCGTGCCGCCCTTGATGCCCGAGGCGTCGATCGTGCCGAGGATGGTGATCAGGCCGCCCGAGGGGTCCTGCCCACCGACGCCGCCATCGGCGGTGAGCGCGACCGCCTGCGCCTTCAGCGTATTGCCGGCCGAGAGCGTGAGGTTGCCCGCGCGGCTATGGACCGTGATGGCGCCGTCGACGCCGCTCGTGGCGAGGCGGATCGCCAGATTGTCGAGATCGACCGCGCCGCCGGTGTCGAGCGTGAGCGCGCCGCCGGCATAGCCGGGCGCCGCGTTGCCCTTGATCGTGCCGGCGAGTTCGACGGTCCGGACCGGTGCGGAGAGCACGAGGCTGCCGGCGGCACCACCGCCGGGCGCGCCCGAGAAGTCGAGCGTGGCGCCGGCCTGAAGCACGACGCTCCCCTGGTCGGCAGTCAGCGCGATCGCACCGGCAGGGGCATATTGGGCGACGTCGAAGAACGGCTTGGCGACGCCGGTGGCGCTCACGGTCGAGCCGGCGCCGAGGGTAAGGTCGCCCGAAGTCGCCTCGAGCGTCACATTGCCGGCCGGAGCGGAGATCGTGGCGCCGTTGACCGCGATCGAGCCGCCCTTGAGCGAGAGCGCGCCGCCGACCGGCGTCAGAGCGAGCGCCGTCCCGTTGCTGCCGCTGAGCACAAGCGCGCCGGTGGTGGTGAGCGCGGTCGCCGAACCGGTGCCGGCGATGAACACGGGGGCCGCGAGGTTCACGGCCGCGCCGCCCAGGTCGAACGAGCCCGAGCCCTGCCCGACGATGCCGTTCGTCGCATTGAACGCGACCGTGCCGAAGCCCGAGAACGCCTTGGCGCCAGTGCCGAGGTCGAGCTCGCCGGCATTGACCGTGAGGCTGCCCGGGCCGGCGCTCGCCGTGCCGACCGGCGCCCCTGCCTCGTTCGTGAAGGCGAGCTTCGGCGCCGTCAGGACGACATGGCCGTCGCCGATGAAGGCACCGGCCGACAGATCGACCGTCTGGCCGAAGCTCAGGTCCAGGTCGCCGTCGAACAGCATGGCGCCGTAGCTTCTGAGTGCCACCTGCTGGGCGCTGGCGAACTGGGTGAGGCCGTTCGGCCCGACCACGAAGCCGAAGAGACCGGTGGGTTGGGCAGCGCTGGTGAAGGTGACCTGCGGCGCGTCGACCGCGATCGCCGTGCCGGCGAAGCGGGCGGCCGGATCGAACGAGAGGTTGCCCGAGGAGTCGAGCAGCAGCGCCACCCCACCGTCGATGCTGGCGCCCGCCGCCACTGTCAGCAGACCTTGCGGGTTCGAACCGACATTGCTGCGCGCGACCGTGACCTGGCCGCCGTTCGAGACGCGCAGCAGCGCACCGTCGCCCGAACTCGTGGTGCTGCCGATGGTGATCGGCAGCACCGAACCGCCGAGGCTGCCTCGGGCGGCGATGACGCTGCCCGACTGGACCCACAGCCCGTTCGCCGCATTGGCATCGGCGCCGGTCGGATCGGTCTTGGTGACGAGCAGGATCTCCGGCCCGGTCAGCGGGTCGGCGGCGTCGTTCGACACGACGACGCTGTTGGCGAGCGGCGTGATCGCGACCCCGCTCGCCGTCTGGCTGCGCGTGCCGCCGACGAGCAGGCTGCCGGCGCCGAGCGCATCGAGGCCGCCGGCCGAGAGCTGCAGATAGCCCGGACGCGCCGGCTCGCCCGTGCCCGTGATCTGGATGTCTTGCGAAGCGATATCGACCTGCGCCGCGGCCCCGCCGGGGGCGGCGGCCGCCTTCAGGGTCGTGTCGAGCACCAGGCTGCTCGTCGCCGCGAGCACGAGCCGGCCCGCGTCGCGCGGCAGCACCGGCGCCGGCTTGCCCGCCCGCTGCGCCGGCGTCGCGAAGTCGAAGCCGTTGGCGCTGGTCCGCGTGTATTGCGAATATTGCCCCCAGGCGGCAGCCGACTGCACGGTGAACTGGACCGGCGTCGCTTGCCGGGCGCCGGTCAGCGCATCGACCGAGTAGCCGGAGACGACGTTCGTACCGTCCGGCAGGATCGCGGCCTGGCCGGGGATCACGGTCGCGGCGCCGGTGTTTTGCACGACCCGGAAGGCCCCGGGGAGCGTCGCGTACTTGGCCGGCAGCAGCGTGTAGGTGCCGGCCGGCAGGCCCGGCACGCCCGCGAGATAGACCGCCTTACCGACAAGGTCGCCCGAGCCCGCCTGGCCGACGCCGAGGCTGGTGGTGCGGCCCTGGTTCGCCGGGTCGGGCTGCTGGGCATAGACCGGATCGTAGGCCGCGACCGGCGCCTGATAGCCCGGCACAATCGCATAGACGTTGCGCGCGTCGGCGTAGAGCGGCACGGTCGTGCCGCTGGCGCTGGTCGCGTAGCTGATGTTGTACTGGGACAGCAGGTTGCGCGAGCCGCCGGTGCCCGGCACCCATTCGATCGCCTGCAGGTCGCCGCCGCCGGCGAGGTCGACCGTTGCGCCATGGTCGAGCGCGACACTGGCGCCGTTGACCGTGATCACCTTGGCCGGCGCCGTCGTCAGGTCGGGCACGCTCGTCTGGTTCGGCACGGCGGCATATTGCCATTCCTTGCCGTCGATGGTGACGCCGTAGGGCACGGTGGCCCCGTCGAGCGAGACGGAGGTGACGCTGCCGGTCGCGAGCGCCACGCTCTGCGTGCTGGTGAGCGGCAGGCTGTCGAACAGCGTCTCGGTCGCGCCATCGCCCGCGTTGCCGACGCCGAGCACGATGGCACCCGACGGCGCGCGGATCGTGCCGGCCTGCACGATGTCGGTGGCGTCGACCAGCAGCGTGCCGCCGGCCGAGAGCGGCGTCGAGGACGCGCCGTTATTCAAGAATGTGATCGTGGTCGGCGTCGGCCCGACCGCGTCGAGGATGAAGCTCTCGCCGCTCACCGGGTAGAGGTCGGCCGCCTTGAGCGTGAGATTGCCCGGCGTGAATAGGACGCCTGGCGCGAGGATGTCGGTGCTGGGCAGCAGCCCGGCCGACGACAGGCGGATGTCGCCACTGCTGGCGAGGCTCGCCTGCCCGAAATTGCCGAGTGCCACCTGGTTCTGGAGGTCGATGAAGCCGGCGTCGATCGCGAGCGTCGCATCGCCCGCGGCGGCGGCGGTGTTGACCAGCGAGGCGGCATGGCTGTCGGTCCGGCCGACGAGCGCGACATAGGGTGCGGTGATCGAGACGGCAGCGCCGCCGGTATCGGTCGTCCCGGCAGCGAGCGTCGGGATCGACGTGGCAGCCGACGGCAGCGCCAGAATCTCGGATGCGTTGATCACGACCGCCCGGCCGAGCGTGAGCGCGACATTGCCGGCGAAGGCAATTGGCGGACTGGCGTCGCGATTGGCCGATTTTCCACCCAGCACCAGGGTCGTGATCCCCGAGCCGTCAAGGCGGTCAGCCGAGAACAGGATCGTGCCCGGATTTGCGTTCGGAACATTCTGGCCTGGTATCAGGCCCGCCGGCATCAGGCTGCCGCTCTGCTGCAGGACTAGGCCGGTGGCACCCGCCAGACCGCCGCCGCCCGCAAAGGCGCCGGCGTGGCCATTCGAGACGGTTTCGGGCAGCAGGGTGAGCGAGCCGCCCTCGGCTTGCGCCGCGCCGGACAGAGCCTTGAGCGTACCGTCGAACAGGAGGCCGCTGCCGGCACCGAGCGTGATCGACCCGGCATCGCTCCAGGCCAGTTGCGGTGCGTAGGACGCGCCTGCGATCCTGCCGGGCACTGCCGCCTGCGGCTGGTCGAACGTCGCCAAACTGCCCGACACGTCGATGATCGATCCCGCTTCCGCCACCACATAGCCCGTGTCGTCGGACAAAGTGACCGTGCCGCCGGCCAGCACCTTGCCCACGGTCGGGACCTGCAGGCGGCCGCCGATATTGACGGGTGCGGCAGAAGGGTTGGCGAGTGTCGTGCCGGAGACGTCGAGCACGGCATTGGCCCCGAGCCACACCGATTTGTCGGGTGTCGTGAAGGGCTGGTTGCCCGCCATGCCGGCGGCGCTGGCATAGTCGGTGTCGCCGGTCAACGTGATCGCGCCGCCGGGTGCCCGGATGGTTCCCAGCACGGTGACACCGTCCGTGCCGCCGAGCGTCACGGACGCGCCGGCATCGGCCTCGATCGCCGCACCCGCGCCGACCGTGGCGCGATTAGCGACGCCGTCATAGTGATCGAGCGCGCCGCCGAGGCCGCCGGTCCAGCCGACGTCGCCACCGGCGGTCAGCGTCAGGTTGGTCGCCTGACGGTGATAGGCGTCGATCGTGCCGAGCGTGGTGAGGCCGCCTTGGGCGATGCTGGTCCCGCTCGGCGCTTGGGCGAGCGCGGTGAGATTGGGAATCAGGTTCTGCTGGGTGAGATGCACCTCGGTGCCGTCGGCGATGGTCGCGTCGTACAGCGCGTTGAGCTGGTAGGACCCGAAGCCCTGGGTGGCGAAGAAATCGGCCGGCAGCACCATGGCCCAGGCGGGCGCCGCAGCCGGGTCGCCGCCGATCTGGAAGCCCAGCGCCTGCAGCGTGAGCTTGCCGCCGCCCGAGAAGCCGGCGCTTCTGATCGTCCCGTCCAGCACGAGCGTGCCGGTCGTCGGCTGCGTCGCCGGGTGAAAAGAAGAGAAGCTGTCTGTCGAATGGAAATTCCAGGTGGTGAGGGAGACGCTGCCGCCCTGGCCCACCGGCACGCCGTTCTTCGAGAGCAGGCCGTTCGCCAGCAGCACGCCGCCGCTCGACACGTCGATCAGGCTGCCCTGGTCGAGGATGATCGAGGCGCCCAGACCGCCCGACAGGCTGATCGCACCGCCGTTGACGAAATTGGCGGCACCGGGCGCGCTCGTGAGAGCGCCGTCGTTGACCCAGAGGCCGGCGGTGCTGAGCACGCCCTTGGGCCCGACGGTGATATCGCCGCCGGCGACGCCGGGTACCCCGGCGATCCCGTTGATACCGTCGCTCTCAAGCGAGATGGCGCCCGAGGGAATGACGATGCTGCCCAGCACGGTGATCGGGCCGCCGGCCGCCGCCTTGTAATTGAATGAGCCCCCCGGCTGGAGGGTGAGCACCGTGCCCCCGGCCACGGTCAGCCCGTAGCCGGCCTGCGTGCCGCTGCCCGGGTTGATCGTCACGTTGGCGAAGCCGCCTTGGCTCAGCGCGTCGGCCGGAACGGTGCGCCAGAGGAGCACATTTTCCGGATCGTTCGGGTCGAGCGCCTTAAGCGCCGCCGCATCGAACGGCGTCGAGGCGCCGAAGTTCGGATCGAAGCTCGCGAGCGCGGGCGCCTGGCTCTGGATGATGAAATGGCCAGGCTCGCTGGTGTCGACAAAGGCTTGATTGATCGCTGTGAGACCGCCGCCGTCGCCGAGGTCGAATGTGCCGCCCGTGGGCAGGAACGAGTTGCCGGCCGCGGTGCCCGACGGCGCGCGGCCGGCCGCAACCTGCTTCAGCCCGGCGAGTGCCTGGGCCGACAGGGTACCGTCCAGCACCACCGCACCCCGGCCGTAGACCGTCAAAGTGCCGGCATTGCCGCCCTGGATATAGTCGGCCTCGTAGGTGCCGCCGGCGATGAGGCCGCTGGTGAAGGTCTCGGAGACCTTCCAGCGGTTGTGGTCGACCGTGAACTGCCCGGCAAAGCCGAGATAGGTATCGTTCGGATCGGCCTTGCCGATATCGACCCGGTGGCCGCTGGCATCCAGCAGCTGGGCCGTGTTGATCGTGCCGCCGAGATAATGCACATAGCCGCCGTCAAGGTTGAGCGACGAGCCCGACGCCGTGATCACCTCGTTGCCGGCGAGCGTAATCGAGCCGGCATTGGTCAGGAGTTGGTCGATCTTGCGCGGCATCAGCTGGGCATAGCCCGTGGCGTTGAGGATCGGGCTGCCGGCCCAGGCGAGCCCGTCCGCCGTGGTGCCGGCGACCGTGCTGTCGAGCACGAGGTTCTTCACCGGGTGCAGCGGATCCAGCAGGAAGCTGTTGCGCTGCAGCGGCGAGTCGGCGAGCTCGTTCTGCGTGATGATCGGAATGGTGAACAGCGTGGCCGAGACCGGCAGCTCGACGTCCGACAGGCCGGCGACGTCGATCGTGGCGCCATTGTCGATGTAGATGCGGCCGGGGATTGCCGTGTCGCCCACGGGTGGGACCGCAATTCCGGTGGGATTGCCCGGCTGTGCCGCCTGGCCGCCAGTGCCGTTCTCGATCTGCGTCGCGACGGTCACCTTACCGCCCGGCGCCTCGAGCAGCGAGCCGTTGCGGAACATGATCGAGCCGCCGTTGATGGTGACGCTGCCCGGCGTGAAGCTCGCGGTCGGCGACGAGGTCGCCGTCTCGCCATCCTCCTCGGGCAGGTTGGCGGTGACCGAGCCGGCCCCGAACGACACCAGGCCGGCACGATGATAGGTTTGGCTGCCCGAATCGGTCGTGACGATCCGCCCGTCGAGCGCGCTGATCGTGATGCTGCCCGGGTAGCTGACGCCGGTCGTCGCCACGACCACGCCGTTCTGGGCGACATTGGTGCCGAGCAGGTTGATCGTGCCGCGCTGCGCCTGGACGAAGCCCGTGTTGGTCAGCACCGAGACCGGCGTCGCGTCCAGGCCGCTTTCGTTGCTGATCAGCTGTCCGGTGAGT
This sequence comes from Aliidongia dinghuensis, assembly GCF_014643535.1. Lineage (NCBI taxonomy): Bacteria > Pseudomonadati > Pseudomonadota > Alphaproteobacteria > Rhodospirillales > Dongiaceae > Aliidongia > Aliidongia dinghuensis. The sequence continues at coordinate 125,537 of NZ_BMJQ01000020.1, forward strand.
ACCGGCGCAAGTTTGGCCGATGCGCTGCTGTTGGTTCCAACAGGATCGAAGCTGACGCCGATGCCGGCCGCGAGGATCGCTTGGCCGTCGGGTGTCGAGACCGTACCGGCATTCGAGACATTGGTGCCGGCGATCAGGACATAGCCGCCATTGCCCTGAGCGCCATTGCCATGGGTCGTGATGCTGGCACCCGCCTCGATCGTGATGTCGCCCGGCGCGTGATAGGCATCGGTGAAAATATCGGCCTGGATGCCTTGCCCGAGCACGAGATTGAGCGAAATGCCGCCGCCGCTGCTCGACTCCGGCCCCGCAATGCCGGCGTTGAGGAAAGTTGCGTTGCTGGCCGCGACCGCCTTGTCGTAGGCGACCGAGCCTGGCGTCAGACCGGCGATGGTCTCGCCCAGGAACGCGAGCGACGAGGCGATGAGCGTGTGGGTATCGACTTGGGCACCCCCGCCGAAGATGATGCCGTTGCGGTTGATGAGATAGACCGAGCCCTCGGCCTTGATCGAGCCCAGGATCCGGCTCGGCACGCCCGACGGATCGATAATGCGGTTGAGCGCGATCCAGTTATTGCTGCCGTTCGACTGCGTGCCGCCGGTCTGGTCGAAATGCACCGTCGTATTCTTCGACACGTTGAAGCTCTGCCAGGTCAGGATCGCCTTCTGCGCCTGCTGCTGGATCGTGACCGTCGTCTGCCCGCCGCTCGTCGCTTGCGTCGGCAGGTTGGCGCCCTGCCACACGGCGGCGTCACCCGCGTTGGGGGCGACCTGCAGCCCGCCCGGGGCCAGACCGCCGGGGATCGTGCCCGACGCCTGGAGCGCCAGATTGCGGGCCGCACTCTCAGCCACCTGCATCGCCTGCAGCGCCTGGGTCGCCCGCGCCAGCGAGTTGCGCGCCTGCTGCGTCGCGGTCGCCGCCTGCTGTGCCGAGGTGATTGCCGAGGCTGCTGCCGACGCCACCGCCGAGCTCGCCGACCCTGCCCCGCTCTGCGCCAGGATGTTGCCCGCTTCAGCCGGTGCCGCGGCGGCGAACAAGGTCAGTGCGCTGACGCTGGTCAGGAGGGCGGTCTGGAAGGTACGGCGGGACCGGGACGCAACGGGACGAACGGGCATCGGACTCTCTCGGCAAATAGGCAAACCAAGAGCATCGATCGTGTCCCCAGCCGGGAAACGACGACGTCTCACTAAGCTGACGATGGTCCGGGAACGGATCTGAACTAAATTTATGATGACAGTTTCGTATCACCCCGATTAAGGGGAACCTTCAGCTCAGCAGGACAATTCCGCCCGGGAGCGGCCGCGCGCTGGCGCCGGTGGCCCGCTCGATCCAGGCCAGCACCTCGTCGATCCGGTCGATCCGGAACCGGCCGCTGACAGCTCTCCGCCCGAGCGCAGCGTTGAGCAGGATAACCTTGCCGGGCCTGTAGCGGTTGATCTCGGCAACTGCCGCGGCAAGGGGCGTATAGCGGAACACGATGAAGCCGTCCTGCCAGGAGGCGGCCTCGACCGGGTCGATGGCAGCACTCTCCTCGAGGCCCGCCTCGCCATAGCTGAGCTGCCGGCCGGCATCGAGCGCCACCGCCTCGCCGCCTCGTTCGACCCGAACCTCTCCGTCAAGACAGGTGACGCAGACGCTCGCCCCGGCATGGCGGACATCAAAACGCCCCCGGCTGGCGACGGTTCGGCCGCCTGCCGCCTCGACGATCAGCGATCCGTGCGGCTGCGGCGGCATCACGAAAGACGCCTCGCCGGCGATCAGCGTGACGCGTTGCGCCTCACCCCCGCCGCCGGCGGCAACGGCAATGCTGGTCTGGGTATTCATCCGGACCACCACGTCCGCCAACGTGATGCGGCGCTGCTCGCCGGTCGCAGTCCGATAATCCGCCTGGAGCTCGTCGAAGGACGGCCACAGGCCGAGCGGCGGGTCGACGAAGCCATAGGCCACAGCGGCCGCGGCGAGCGTGCCGGCACCGGCCAGGAAGGCGCGCCGGCGCATCCGGGCGGGATGCCCCGACCAGCTCGGCATGCCTTGCTGCTGAATGAAAGTCCGGCCGCCGGGCCCAAGGCTCTTCCACAGGCGGAGCGCCTCGGCATAAGCGGCCTCATGCGACGGGCTCAGCCGACGCCAACGAACAAGCGCCTCGGCATCGGCAATTGTCGCCTCGCCCGACACGAGACGCGTCACCCAGCGACGGGCATCTCGCTTCAAGAGGTCGACCTCCTTGGTCCGGCCGTCGGTCATTCTTCCTCAGTCCCTGAACCCATCGGCTTCTTGGCGGCCTTGGCAAGAGGCTTTCGAACAGTTGACGTTTCTACGGCCCTCGATCTGAACTTCCGGGCGGAAAACTTTTCGAGCCGGGCGGCGCAATAGTCCTGCGCCTGCTGCAACTCGCGCTGGACGAAGCGGACCGAAACCTCGAAGCGGTCGGCAATTTCCTGACGGGGCAGGCCCTCGACGCGTGCCGCCAGCAAAATCGCCTGCTGACGCACAGGAAGCTCGCCGATGATCTCCGCGAGCGCCTCCAGCTCCGAACGCGCTTCCACCGTCCGCTCCGCATCCGGCATCTCATCGGCGATTTCAAGCAGCGTCTCGATCTCGGAGGTGCTGAGGCGCCGGTTTTCGGCGCGGACATGGTCGCGCGCGATATTGATCGCGATGCTGTAGAGGAAGGCGTCGAGGCTCCGCACGCCGCTCAACTCGCCGCCGCGCTCCAGGCGTAGCCAGGTATCCTGAAGGGCATCGCCGGCGAGATCCGCGGAGCCCAGATAGCGTGTCAGCCGCTGCTTGAAGTCCTTGTAGCGCTCAAGCAGGCGATGCTGCAGCGCTGCCCAGCCCACCTCGGTCATCGATCTCCCCTTGGCGACGGTTCCGCATCGGCGGTGTCGCATTGGCGGACGAGATCGGGCGTCACGAGGACGACCACGGGCTGCTCGAAGCCGGGCGGCGGCGGGCTGCCGAGCGACAGGTTGCGCACGGCATGATCGAACGCCCGGTCGACGTCGGTCCGGCCCGTCGGCGCCAATTCTTCCGCCCGTGTCACTGTACCGGCCGCCCCGATCCAGAAACCGAGCGCCATGCGGTATGCACCCGCCCGTATCGTCGGCTCCGCACAGAAGGCCTGCTTCAAGCCCGCCTGGACTCGGCCGTTGTAGGCGCTGAAGACAGCAGCGTCCTTGACCGGCGTCGCCGGGGCCGCTGTCGGATCCGGCACCAGCAGGACTCCGTCGGCCGCCATGTATTCCGGCTTGAGCCCTGTTCCGGCAAGCAGCATCCGCAGTGCCACCCCTGCGGTGAAGATTCCCGCGACGGCCGTCGAGCCTCGCCCGGTCGCCAAACTCGCGTCGTAGACCACTTGCCAGCCCGACACTACGCTATAGCTCTCCAGCGCCGAAACCAAGGGTTGGGCCGGAAGATCGAACGCGATCGGTCTCGTCGGATCGGCAGGGATGTTGTGCTGGTCGGCCGCGGTCGCGGCCTGCGTGAGCGCGGCGCCGGCGAGCCAAATGCTCGCCGCCAGCGACAGGGCATGCTCGAACGGATTGGTTCTCCAGCAAAAGGGCCGTCCGATAGTATTGCTGTAAAGCGCCAAAGACCGTTGCTCCCGAGGGGCCGCCCCGATAGGAGCATGCGATCCTAGGGTTGATCCTTTACATCCATGTGTCATCCGGCCTGCGGTATGAACAACACCGACGTCTGGGTCCGCGAGGGCGCCTATGGCACGGAAGCCGATCCGGACGCCGTCTCGACCTGGCGGCACCAGGGCTCGACGCTCGTCTTCCTGCGCATCCAGGGCACCGACACGGTCGGGCGGGTCGTGATCCCCGATGCCCGGTTCGAGGAAGCGCGTCACGCTTCCTATTTCTCTTAAAAAAATGGCTGGGGCCTCTGTTGAGAACCCAGCCGAGTGACAGGGAGGTACGCCCGAAGGCGCGGGTGCCGCCATTTGCCCGCTGCTAGAGCGGTTTGCGACCTGAGTGATTCGAGGATTCCCAAAGGCGCGTGATCGTGATTCCCTACGATGGGAGGTGGGTCACGATGACGAAGCCGCTATCCGTTGATTTGAGGGGCCGTGTCGCGCG